>CAZWJY010000078.1:4870-8518 GCA_964634335.1 uncultured bacterium | reverse complement strand
TTCTTCTTTTAAGGTATTTGCGGCTAACAGGGCGCAGTGGTGATAATCTTCTGGAAGTCCTCCCAGGCTATCAAGGATGGTCTTCTGGGTGATTCCCTTAACCTCCTCTATCTTCTTTCCTTCTGTAAGCTCTACAGTCATACTTCCACACATAATGCTTCCTCCACATCCATCAGTGAGGA
Organism: uncultured bacterium; assembly: GCA_964634335.1. GTDB lineage: Bacteria > Hydrothermota > Tepidihabitantia > CAYHGV01 > CAZWJY01 > CAZWJY01. The sequence continues at coordinate 8,336 of CAZWJY010000078.1, read as the reverse complement.
AGCTACAGTCGGTAATCTTTCCATCTTTTACCTTTAAGAATATCTCCATAGTATCGCCACAAGGACCTTTTATCTTAGCATAACCATCAGGGGAGTCAATCCTTTTGAAATTCTTAGGGTGTATCCAGTGGTCAATGGCTACTTGTGAGTATTTTCTCCTCATATCCTCCATAATCTTTTCCTGAAGTTCCTCTACAAATCTATCTATGCTATCCTTCATAGGTTTTGAACCAATCCCTTCCATATTTTTTCTATCTCTATAGATGCTCCATTAGTTGTATATTCTATTACAGGTAGCTCTTTAACCAGTGCCTGATTAACTCTCATATCAAAGGGTATTTTACCCAGAATAGAGACTCCGTTTTCTTTACACCACTCTTCTATTTTTTGGGTATTCTCTAAGTTAATATTATACTTGTTGATGCAGCAGAAGGTTTTGATTCCAAAGTGTCTTGATACACCTATTACCCTCTCCATATCGTGAATTCCTGAGATAGTAGGTTCTGTGACTACTAAGACTGCATCCACACCTGTTATAGCAGATATAACAGGGCAGCCTATCCCAGGTGGTCCATCTATTATTATTAAATTTATATTTTTCTCCTCTGCAATCAATTTTGCCTTCTGGCGAACCACAGTAACGAGTTTACCTGAATTCTCCTCTGCTGCATTGAGCTGGGCATGGACCATAGGACCGTATCTTGTTTCTGATACATACCATTTGCCTGCTATATTATCTTTCATCTCTATGGCATTAAGGGGGCAAACATAACGGCAGACTCCACACCCTTCACAAGAGAGAGGATTGATACGAATAGGAGTTGATTCTTCAATTGCATTGAATCTGCAAACCTCTATGCATTTCCCACATCCATTACATTTCTTTTCATCTATTACCGCTCTTTTCTCTCCTTTGAATTCGTAAACCTCTTTTATCTCTGGATGGAGAAGAAGGTGCAGGTCTGCTGCGTCCACATCACAGTCTGCCATAACCTTATTCTTTGCTAAAGTGGCAAAACTTGCTGTAATTACTGTCTTTCCTGTTCCTCCTTTTCCACTAATTATAGTAATCTGCTTCATCCTATTTTAACATCTGGAGATACTCATCAGCATATCTCCCATGTATCGCCCCTTTGAACATCTCTCCTCTCTTTACTTTCTCCAATGCCAGGTATTCGCTTGCAGACATTCCAGCTTGTGCTCCTTGCGAGGCAGCCACGATGAGGTGATGGCGGCATCCTGTTATCTCTCCGCAGGCAAATATGCCCTCCTTATTTGTCATCATCCTGTAGTCTATTTTTATAACCCCCTCTTTTGTCTCAATTCCTGCCTCTTTTGCGATCTCTATATTTGGTTCTGTTCCCACACAGATGACTATCCAGTCCATTAATTCTTCTCTTTCCTTACCGGTTTTGTTATCCACCAACACTACCGATTCTGCCCTATCCCCTCCTTTTATCTCTTTTACATCTGTATTATACCAGACCTCTATACCCTCCTTCTGAAGTCTTTTTACCATAAGAGGATAAGCTCGGAGAGAGTCTTTCCTGTGTATGAGGGTGACAGAACTTGCTTTAGAATTGGCTACAAGGGCATTCTTAGCTGCAGCATTTCCTCCTCCAATTACAAAAACCTTCTTCCCTGTAAACTTCTCATAGTCAAGCTTTGCATAATAGGAGACCCCTCTGTCTTTGAATTTATCTTCACCTGGCACTTCCAACCTCTTCATCCTGCTGCCAGTGGCAAGGATGATAGCCTTTGCTTTGTATTGACTCTTGTCAGTGGTCACTATTCTATCCTCAGGGTCCAATTTCAAGACTTTCTCTCTCCTAAGTTCTGCTCCTACCCCTTCTGGAGGAGGAGAGGTAGCCTGCTTCTCCATATTTTGAATAAGGAAAATCCCATCATTTGGTGGGAATCCTGGATAATTGGGGACAGTATAGGCGATTGCACCCTGCCCCCCTACCCAGTTCGCTTCTAAAAGAAGGGTATCCCATCCATCTGGTTTGGTAAAGAGTGCAGCTGATAAACCTGCAGGACCTGCTCCGATAATTACTATATCCCTCTCTTCCATCTTATGCCTCCTTTTTTATCCCTGTTATCCATACAAGCTCTCTATTTTTTGGAAACTCAATGGTTAATTTGCTAAAGCCTGCTCTTTTTAAAAAAGAGGATATATTCCCTGGGGTATAGTATTCCTCCCCCCAAAGCTCCTCTGCTGATGAGCCCTTTATAAAGTCTATGATTATACACTCCCCTCCTCCTTTTAATACCCTGTAAATTTCCCTTAAAGCCCTTATAGGGTGTTCAAGGTGATGAAGGGTATATAGGGATACACAACTATTAAATACCCCCTCTTTAAAAAATGTTAAAGAATGGGCATCCCCTTTTATACAATGAATTAGAGGGGAGACTCTATTAGGACTTTTATGGTCTTCAGGGTTTATATCCACCCCTACTATCCATTTCTTAATCCTTTCAGCAAGGTAATGGACCAAATCGCACTTCCCAGCCCCTATCTCTAATATTTTATCAGCAGTCTTTAATCTTTCGGCAATGGATTTGAATAGAATAGGTTCTAATTCCTCATAAATGTTTTTCATCTATTCTTTTAAAAAGCTCTTTAAACCTCTCCCTATATTCTGGTCTCTTCTCTACTATGGGTATGCCTTCTGAATAGGCAACCATAATATCCCTATCCATAGGTATACGCATAAGTATGGGAATCCCTTCTCTTCTGCAGTAATCCTCCACCCTATTATCTCCGATGTCTGAACGGTTTATCACTACCCCCATAGGAACTCCCAGTTTTCTTACCATCTCTACAGCCAGGATGAGGTCATTAAGTCCAAAGGGAGTGGGTTCTGTTACTAATATACAATAGTCACTCCCCTTCACTGCTTCTATTACAGGACAGGATGTTCCTGGTGAGGCGTCTATTATCACTATCCCGTTGGGATTCACATTCTTCTTTACCTCTCTTACTAAGGGGGTGGGTATAGCCTCGCCTGGGTTTAATCTTCCATCAATGAAGGAAATATTTCCTGCTCTTCCTTCCTCTAATGTCCCTATGGTCTTATTCTTTTCAGTTATCGCCCCTTCTGGGCATAAAAGGGTGCAGCCACCACAGCCATGGCAGAGTTCCTCAAAGATAAGGACTTTATTCTTTAATACAGCGATGGCATTATAGGCACAGACTTCACTGCACTTTCCACAATAGGTGCATTTTTCTTCATTAATAACAGGGATGGGAATCCCTACAGGCTGGAATCTATGGATTTGGGGTTTTAAGAAGAGTCCAGCATTGGGCTCTTCCACATCACAGTCTAAGAACTGGATTTCTCTATCCTGGGTTGCCAAAGCAAGGGCGAGATTTATAGCTATGGTAGTCTTTCCTGTTCCTCCTTTACCACTGGCTATAGAGATAATCATATCTCTATCACCCTCCCTACCCCCACCTCTAAGA
>CAZWJY010000078.1:0-4860 GCA_964634335.1 uncultured bacterium | reverse complement strand
CCTCTAAGAAGTCATCTCCGTATTCCTGTTTAAAAAACTCTCTTGGTCTATCTCCTGTGCAATGGGAAGGACCTGCCTTTTTGACCCCTAAATCTCTAAAATGGGAGATTATCCTTAATATCTCCTTTCTCGGATAACCACCAAGATGGAAACCCCCTATCACTAAGTATATCTCCTCTTTAAACATCTCTTTAACCTTGTTTAAAATATTTACAATCCCGGGATGGGCACAACCAGTAAGAACCAGAAGACCTTTCGGGTGTTTTATAACAAGCGACTGTTCTTTTATCCAGGTTCCAAGTCCTCCAGTAGAATATATGTTTTCATAGAGTTTCCCAGCCCTCTCTATTTCTATCCTTTCTGCTTTACCCATCTCTATCCTTCTCCTTAGATGCTGGGAGAATGATTTGAGAATATAGACCTTAGGGGTTTGGGTCCTTTTGAGAAGTTCGGATAGACCACCTGTATGGTCCCAGTGGTCATGGGAGATGAAGATTCTCTTTATCTTTTTGGGGTCGATCTTCAATTTATTGATATTATGCAGGAGCACCTCTCCATCCCCACCTGTATCAAATAGAAAGTTACTGTTTACAAGGCAGGAAAATCCCCAGGAGGTCTTGAGACCCTCTTTGTAGGGAAAGTTATCAAAGAGAACAGTAAGCTTCATCTCTTAGCCTCCAATCTACCCAATCTCATAGAGAGCTCTTCTATTCTCTTTTGAAGATTTTTGAGTCTCTCTTTTATCTCTGGGATATTAACCTTCCTTTCTTCCTTTATTGCTCCTCTTGGACATACAGATATACAGGTTTTACAGTCTATACATCTCGACTCATCTATCTCAGCAGTTCTAAAGAGGATAGTTATAGCCTGGGTAGGACATACCTGGGCACATATCCCGCACCCTATACAGAACCTCTTATCTACCCTTACCAATCAGTCTCTCCTACATACACCTGTATCTGCACAAGGAGGTCTATCACAGGGTTCTGTTCTTCCACAACAGGTAGTAGGGTGAGATGAACTCTCCATAAGTATAGCCCCGGGTCTTGAGATGAGCTTTTCCAGATTTTTGGAGCCACACTCTGGGCACTCTACAGACTCTGAGCCTTTCTTAAGGATCTCTATCACCTTTCCACAATCCTTGCATTTATACTCATAGATGGGCATCTTTCTCCTCCTCTTTAGGACAGAGGTTCTCCCTTGATATGAGTTCACCCTTAATAAAGCTCTCTATCACCTCATCCACTTTCCCTGAGATACCCGTTCTTATCTGGATACCCTTTTCTCTAAAAAGATTTTGGGCACGCTCTCCCATCCCTCCACAGAGTATGAAGTCCACTCCTTTCTCTGAGAAGAACTGGGGCAGGAACCCAGGATAATGTCCAGGGTTTGGGATCTCCTCTCTACCCATTACCTTTCCATCTTCAATATCTATGATTACAAAATGAGGGCATCGGGCAAAATGGATAGAGATATAGCCCCCTTCCGTAGGTATAGCTACCTTCATTTGCTAAGGGGGCAGGTGCCGGTTGGACAGCTACTACTACCTGATTCTTCCATTCTTACTCCAAAGGCTGTAGGGAGTTTTTCCAAGTTTGAACTCCCACACTTTCTGCATTTTGGATGCTCTGTAGAACCCATAGAGAGGTATTCAAAGACCTCTCCGCACTTCTTACATCTGTAAATATATATAGGCATTCTACCTCCTTTCAGTCTTTATCACCTTGTCATTTTAGCCCCACACTTTGGGCAGGTAAGCTGATAACAGGGCACACCTGCTTTATGCGGGACTCTTGTTCCGCAGGATGGGCAGACACAGTATCCACCGGGTCCTAAACCTCTTCCACCCATCCTTCCTCTTCCTCCACCTCTTCCTAAACCTCTGCCAGTTCCTGGACCCTGACCATAAGGTCCTGTCCCATCTCCTCTTGGCATCTTTACCCCCTTTCTCTTATAAACTTCTCCACTACCTCATCCACCTTTCCCAAAGTCCCGAGATATACCCCTATCCCTCTCTTTTCAAAGAACTCTCTTGCCCTTGAACCCATAGCTCCTGCAATTATATAATCTACCCCTTTATCATAGAAGAACTGGGGGAGGTCATCTGGATAGTCTCCAGGATTTTTTATCTCCTCTCTTTTCACTACCTTCCCTTTCTCAATATCCATAATCAGGAATAAAGGGCAGGAGCCGAAATGTAGGGATACATACCCCTTTTCTGCAGATACAGCTATCCTCATCCTCTCCTCTCATTTAGAACCTTATCTACTATATCCTGGAAGGCTTTAGCTACCTCTGATTCTGGATTATCAAGGATAAAGGGTCTTCCATTATCTGTTGAGACTACTACCTTTGGGTCTATGGGGATTCTTCCGAGGAAGGGGATACCGAGTTCTAAGGCTGTCTTTACTCCTCCCCCTTCTTTGAACAGGTCTATCTTATTCCCACAATGGGGGCAGATGAGTCCACTCATATTCTCAATTATCCCCAGTATTTTAAGGTTCAGGTGTCTTGCAAAGGAGACCGCCTTTCTGGAATCTAACAGGGAGAGTTCCTGAGGTGTGGTGACGATTATTGCCCCTGTGGCTGGGATGAGCTGGGCAATGGAAAGGGGTTCATCCCCTGTTCCCGGAGGAGAGTCTACAATGAGCCAGTCCAGTTCTCCCCATTTTACATCTCCTAAGAACTGCTGGATAGCTTTCATCTTTAGTGGTCCCCTCCATATCACAGGGAGGTCAGGATTCTCTAAGAGGAAAGCCATAGAGACAAGCTTGAGATTCTCTCCTACCTCTACCGGGATGATACTCTTATCCTCAACCCCCATCTTCTTTCCTTCTACCCCAAATATCTTTGGAAGATTTGGTCCATGGATATCTACATCCAGTAGTCCTACCTTCTTTCCTCTTTGGGCGAGAGTAACCCCTAAGTTTGCTGCTACTGTGCTCTTCCCTACTCCTCCCTTTCCACTGAAGACAAGGACTCTATTTTTTATCTTCTCTAAGACCTTGTTTATCTTCTCTCTCTCTTGCTGGTTCATTTCTTCTCCAGTTCTTTTATCCTCTTGCGTATAGCCTCGAGTTGTTGAGAGAGGTAATCTGCCTGCTGTTTAAGTATCTGGATTTCCTGGTCTGGATTCATCTGTGGTGCAGGTGGGGGTTGAGGCTGAGAGGGAGGCACCTGGGGACCATAAGGCATACCATACCCCATCCTCCAACCTCTACCCATACCTCTACCATATCCCATACCAAACCCTCCTCCCATACCAAAGTGGGGTGGAACATTGGGTTGGAAAGTAGGTCGGAGTTCACCCTTTTTATATCTCTCTATCGCATTCCTCACCACCCCGGTTATTCCTGTTATCACCTTAACACCTGCAGCCTGCAGGGTCTGGAAGGCATTAGGTCCACAACTTCCTGTAAGCACAACCTCTACTCCCTTATTTGCTAAAAATTGCGCAGACTGTATTCCTGCTCCACCAAGAGCCTGGACATTGGGATTTGGGATAGCTTCAAATTCAAAGGTATCCGGGTCTACAAAGATGAAGTAGGCACATCTCCCAACCCTTGGGTCTACCTGAGAGTCTAAGTCAGGACCTGTAGAGGTAACTGCTATCTTCATCTCTCACCCCGCTCGATCTCCTCTATCCTTTTTCTTATACCATCCAGCTCATCCTCCAGCGTCTCAGCCTGTCCTTTTAGCATCTCCAGCTCCTGTTCCTTGGAAAGGGTTGTTGCCCCCCAGGGGTCATAAGGGGTAGGAAATCCCGGCATAGGAAAGCCAGGGGCAGAAGAGAAGGGAACCTGACCTGTTTGCCAGAGGTAGTTCATTTGGGGTGTAGGCCACTGTCCATACATTAAGTATTGAGCAGCGGGTCCTAAACCCATAGGGTTCCATCCAAGCCAACCTGGTGAGAATCCGAACCTCATCCAGCCTGGAAGACCTGTAAGCCTATACCACCACCTATATCTATGACCCATCTTTAACCTCCTTTCATTCTCCCAACTCTTTAAGTCGAGCATTTATCCTGTCCAGCTGGTCTTTTAAGACCCTTGCCTGGTCTTTTAACATTGCCACCTCTTGCTCCTTGGATAGAGGAGCAAAAGGATAGCTATAAGGTATCCCATAATAGGGATACCAGTATTGTAGCCATTGAGCCATATATGGCCACATAAACCAACCTGCTGGACCCATACCAAAGGGCATACTCACCTCCTTTTTATAATCACTTAGTGGGTGGTGTCCCTGTAGGGGAATATCCTGGGTAACCATAAGGCGAGGGGTAACCATAATAGGGGATAGTTGAGGCATAATATGCAGCATAAGGTGTAGCCCACCACCATCTGGGTAGCCAGGGGAACCACCTGCAGAAAGGGAAGGGGTTACCCCATCCCCAGGGACCAAATCCCCACCACCACCAGCCTCTACCAAATCCTCTCGGCATATCACCTCCTTTCTATATTAGAAAGTAGCAATTTTTATGCCACTGGATAGCTTTCTTAACCCATTGAAAATTAAGGACTTGTAAACCCGCCAGCCGCTCCTGGTCTTTTATAATGTTTCAAATTTGAAAAATATAAATCCTTTCAAGGGGATGCCTTCTCTATCAAGCACATCTTTTAATTTCAGAAATGAAACATATAATACAAAAGTGAAACTTAATAAAGGGAAGGATTTTGCTGAGGAGTAATAGGGGAATCTTTCAGAACTCTCAAAAGAAGCTTACCCACATTCAGGCTATCCGACGATAGTCATTGCGAAGCGTTATCTTTTATTTCACAGGGGGCTCGCAATGACAAAAAGGGTTTTGACCCAGCGAAGGATGAATTTTAGAGAATCATCGGGTCGGGAGATTTGATGAGG
>CAZWJY010000077.1:2266-8584 GCA_964634335.1 uncultured bacterium | reverse complement strand
ATCCAAGAGGTAATCCTGATGGATGGCTGGATTTGGTCTTCTTTGTGGGAAATATAGATGATACTAAATCTAACCTATGGCTATATCGTGGTGGACCTGATGGATTTTCTGATAGTTTAAGAGAACCCTTAGAGGCTATAGGGGCTCGGAAATGGTCTACAAGCGGAGGACTCATTGCTGACTTTAATAGAGATGGTTATCAGGACATCTTCATCAATGACTGGGTGACCTCGAATGGTTATAGTGCACTCCTCTACGGTCCAGATTTTTCTCAAATAGAAGAGCTTCCTAACCATACTGACCATCATGGAACTCCCTGGGAGGTAGGGAATACCTATGATAGGAAATACTATGAAGAATATATCTCTTCTGTCTATGATGCAAAAGAGACAGTGAATTGGGGAGAGGTTTCTATAATAGACTCCTGTCCACCCGGTTCTGAAATCTCTATGGCTGTAAGGACAGGGGATGTTTTGGTTCCTGATAACTCCTGGAGTGGCTGGTATCAATTGTCTTCTATCCCGGATACTATTCCAGACAGCTTAAACTCCCGTTTTATTCAATATAAGGCAACCCTAAGTTATGCCAGCCCTGCTAACCTTCCTATACTTTATGAGGTGAGGGTGGAGTATAAGTCTACAGCTACAGGGATTAAAGAGTTTAAAGATTCAAAGGTTTATAAAGAGGATTTGATAGTTAAGCCCTCAATTATAAAAAGTAAGGTGATGATTGAATATGCAATACCAGAAGAGGATGAGATAGTTCTAAGGATATATGATGCAATGGGGAGGCTGGTGGATATTCTTGATGAAGGGTATAAAGAGTCAGGGGTATACAAAGTCTCCTGGGATATAAACAATAAAAACCTTGCTTCAGGAGTATATTTTGTTAGACTTAAGGGAAGTAAGGTCTCCCTTAATAAGAGGTTGGTATTTATAAAAGAAAGGAGGAGATAGTGAAGAGATGGATAGTCTTAGCACAATTGTTAATAATAGCTGTAGGCTTTTCTCAAACAGCAGTAGATACAGTTCACGATATGTTGATGTGGGTAGAGACAACCCAGAAGGACTTCGCTGATGGGACCTTTGAGCATAATATCTACTGCACCTATAGACCCTTTATTGATTCTCTGCCTGGAAATATAGAGTTTGTCCAGAGATTTGACTTCAACCTTGATGGCTGGGCAGACTTTGGGGAATCAAATGTAGCCCAATATTCTGAGGGTCCTTATAGGGAATCTGTCTTCGTCTATCTTCAGTATCCAGGGGGTGGTTTTGTAAGGGCAGGAGAATATTATAAAAGGTTATCCTATCCCACAGGGGCTGCTGGTGACCTCTTAGGAGCCGACCTAAATATAGATGGGTTCCCTGAGCTTATTATTCAGAACTTCTGGTATTATCCCTATGCACCTGGTTATAATAGGGGTGGTGTGAGTATCTTCTGGGGCGACTCCTCTACTGGCTGTCCTGACCCTACCTCTTGGGACTCCATAGGTCCACACTCAGGTAGTGGAACCTGCGGAGGGGTATATGTAGCAGACTTAAACAAGGATGGTTACCTGGATATTATAGCCGGGATATATCCAGATGTTAAGGACTTCTCCATCTTCTGGGGTTCAGATACAGGTTATAGGAGTGATGTGAGGACTACGATTAGGATTCCCCTGGAGTATGCTCATCCTACCCATAATTTTGAGGTTGCAGACTTTGATAAGGATGGATACTATGATATTCTGGTTACCTGCTTCGTATCCTGGGACCAGACCCCTCCTGTAGATGTCAAGCCTGCCTGGCTCCTCTACTGGGGAGGCTCAGCTGGATATTCAAAGGATAACTATACAAAATTCTCTGTTGATGATGTTCAAGCTCATGGGGCTACAGTGGCAGACTTGAATAATGATGGATGGCTTGATATTGTCTGCACCACCTATAAGAGTGGATTGAAGGCAGTCTATTTTGATACCAGTGAGGCAGTCATTTACTATGGTATGGGTAATCGTCAGTTCTCTAAGGATTCTACCGTTCTCCATCCCAACTATTGCTTTGGAGGAAGTGTAGCAGCTGACTTACTCCCCAGAGGAAACCCTGATGGATGGTTAGACCTGGTCTTCTTTGTTGGGAATATTGATGAAGTTGGTACCACCAATCCTTATAAGTCCTACCTATGGTTATATCAGGGTGGACCAGATGGATTCTCTGATAGCCTAAGAGAACCCTTAGAGGCTGTAGGTGCTCGGAAGTGGTCAACAAGTGGAGGGATTGTTGCCGATTTTAATTGCGATGGCTATCCAGATATTGGTATCAATGACTGGGTGACCCTGAATGGTAAAAGTGGGGTTCTCTGGGGTCCGGACTTTAGCACTATAGATGAGTTTGAAAATCATACAGACCATCACGGTTTCCCCTGGGAACTGGGGAATACCTATAACAGAAAATACTACGAGGACTATATCTCCTCTGTTTATGATGCAGGTATGGAGGTTAACTGGGATGGGGTATTTGTTATTGACTCCTGCCCTCCAGGAACCGATATAAAGGTTGCTATTCGCACGGGGAATACACCTGTTCCTGATGAATCCTGGAGTGGCTGGTATACTATGCCTATCACTCCTTCCAAGGATAACGGCTGGTTGGCTGGCGCTGTCCCTGACAGTCTAAATTCAAGATATATTCAGTACAAGGCTACCTTCTCTTATACCAACCCTGCCTATTTCCCTGTCCTTTTTGAGATAAGAATTACTTATCCACCTGGAATAAGGGTAGACCCTGATAGGGTAGTATATGCCGACCCCGGAGATACGGTAGACTTCTATCGCTCTCCTGACCCTACAGACGAGAATGAATGGGTGATAAGCTATACCACTGTTCAGGATACTGCGAATATCACCATAGGGAGATATACCCGCAAGGATTGGGGAGAGCCTCAATTGTTAAGACCTGGAGGAACTGAGCCTCTTACAGACCATAATGGGGATGGAATTCCAGACTTGCCTGGTCTTCCTCCCTGTAGAATGATAGACCATAAGCCTGTCCCTACTGGCAGTCTCCCCTTCTGGGTGAGAAGGATAGTGCCATTAACTGCCCATGCAGGGGATGTGGATACTACTATTGTATGGGGGAGATTGGTCAATCATGATATGGTAAAGGATAGCGCTATCCTTGTGACTATCGTGCGTGAAAAGCCAGGGATTGTTATAGAGCCTGATAGGATAGATACTATCTTTCCAGGGCAGTCTGTATACTATCATGAATGGGGGAGTAATCTTGGAAATGCTATAGATACAATAGATATTAAGACCTTTGGCACAAGAGAGGGTTGGGGGTGTGAACTCTTAAGTGCAGAAGACTCTACCATCCCCCTCCCAGACAATGATAGAGATGGTATACCTGACCTTGGTGCATTGAGACCTGATGGTCTGGATACTATCCCTTTCATAGTGAAGATAACATCCCCTCCTGATGCCAGGCATGGTGATGCGGATACCACCTTTCCTTGGGGATACTCATCCAGAGACAGTTTAGTAGAAGATTATGCAAGGCTCATCACTGTGGTTGTGGAGACAACAATTGTAAAGGTAGACACCACAATCTATCTACAGATTAGCCCACCAGATTCTGATTATATATATAGAAAGTTTACAAAGTATGGTTATCCAGAATCTACAACAGTCAACCCCTATAGCCTCTGGATAGTGAATGAGAGTTATATAGACTCAGTTGTTATAAGTCCTGAGGCACCACCCTGTAGTGTAAGGATGGAACTTACCTTGCCTTATGTAAACCTTGACACTCTCCGTTTTCTTCCTTCAAGAGTTCCTTTAAAAGGTCCCTGGAAGGTTGTCTATCGCGACTCCCTGGGTAACCCCTTAAAGGATAATGATGGGGATGGTATGGTAGACCTTATGAATGTCCCCCCTGGAACTACTAAGTTCCAGATGATGGTAGTAGCTCCAAAGGGTCTTGGTTATATCGTGGGTGCGATAGATTCTTCAAACATCACTGCTGACACAATAATAGCAAGGACAGATATAAAGCCTGTGCCAGGTCCTGAGGATATAACCCGGGATACCACCTTCATAAAGACCATCCTGGTTCCTCCCCTTGATATCCACAATTTCCCCAACCCCTTTAGGAAACACTTCACAACCTTTGTCTTCTCCCTTCCGGATGATGGCTATGTTACTCTTAAACTCTTTAACAGGGCTGGAGAGCATATAAAGACCCTTATAAAAAATGAGTTCTATACAATGGGGGTTCATACCTATCCGTGGTATGGAAAGAATGAGAAGGGTAGGGATGTAGGACCTGGAACCTATCTCTACCCCTTCTATTTTAAAGCAGAGGGGAAATATATTCCAGGAAAGACCCTCTATACAAAAGGAGTGACTATTATTAAGAAGGCGATGCTACTCCCTTAAGGAAAGAATCTCTAAGGAGTAACGGTCCGCAGTCAGGACTAAATCCTCATATACTCTTACCCTTAATGCTTCACCAGGTGTATTATAATTCAATATCTCCTTGGGTCTATGGGGGTTTGATACATCTACTATCTTTATCCCTCCCCTTCCCCAGGCTATGAAGAGGAGATTACCCTTTACATCCATCCCCTCTACCCCTGCTGGTAGAGAGATCTCTCCAAGCTTTATAGGTTGAATAGGGTCGGTAATGTCTAAGATATAGAGACCTTTATCAGTCCCTACATATAATTTATTCTGGTCAACTTTTAATTTCTGGCTAAACCCCTCACCAGTAAAACTACCCACCTCCTTTGGTTTTTTTCGGCAGACTACCCTTACCCCTGAATCTCCTGCTGCTATAAAGATATATCCCTTACCCACTGCTATATCCTGAATCTTAAAAGGGAACCTCTTATATCCCATACTACGCAATCTATCAGTAGGACAGGTGGGACATTTGGAAAGAATCCATAACCTATTCCTATTATCTACTGTAGCGATAAACTCTTCACTCACATCAAAAGAGGGTGATTTGGTTATGTAAGTCTCCCGATATTTTAATCTGGGGTTTTCTGGGTCTTTACTATCTATCACCTTTACCCCTGTATAATAGTCCAGGGCATACACCAGCCATCCCCTTATAATTACCCTTCTCAAGTCTGAAGAGCCAAGCTCACCTATAACCATAGGGTAAGAGGGTTTTGACATATCGATGATTTTAAGTCCAGCCCTTCCGCAAGCGACAGCAGCAATTTCTCCCTCTTTATCTATATCATAGACTCTAATCCTGTTCTTATATATTTTCACCCTTTCAGGCTTGGAGAGGTGAGTGATGTCTATTATTTTAATCCCTTCAAAGCCCGTAGCTACAAAGCACCTCTTCTCTCCTATATCCAGGGATATCGCACCGCTCATTGAAAGATGGGAGACCTCCTGAGGGTTGGAAGGGTTGGAGACCTTTACAATTCTCAACCCATCATTACCATTGGCTATGAAGGCATAGCCCCTCTTTACTACCACATCCCTGGTTAATCCACCCTCCACCCTGTATTCCCCTATCTTCTTTGGATTTGAAGGGTCTGAGACATTAAAGATAATAAGTCCATCGCTTCCACAGGCTGCATATAGAATATTCCGTTTTAGAGTAAGATGATAGCCATGGGAGAGAGGAATTTTCCCTTTGGGAGAAGGTTTTGAAAATGAACTGATATTTAGTATCTGTAGACCTGAATATCTACCCAGGAGATAGAGATAATCACCCTTTGTCTCTACAGAGACTATATCCTTAACCTCCCACTCCCCTATCTCCCTTGGGTGGGCTGGAGAGGATATGTCAAGGATTTTTAAGCCTTTATTCTTACAGACCAGAAGGGCATACCTATTTTTGGCTATAACCACTCCCTGGACATTACCTTCAACTCTATAAGATGTCACTTTCTTTGGATTCATAGGGTTGGATATATCAGCGATAAAGAGCCCATCCTCAGAATCGGCTATATAGGCATATTTATCATTAAGGGTGAGATATACAGCATCCCCGGGTGTGCCAAGAGTTCCAAGTCTCACCCCTTTTTCAGAGATTATCTCTAACCCCCTTCTTGTAGCAGCATACACTCTCCCCTCTCTATAAGCTACCCACCTGTAATCTCCTGAGATTAAGGTGCTTGTCAGAGGAAAGAGCTTAATGTTCCCTGCCCAGATAGGGAAGGATATAAGTGATAGGATAGAAAGTACTCTCTTCATTCCTTATGTTAATCCCAAAACCACCTTTGTCAATATTTAAATCGACACTGAGGGTATAAGTTTGACGCAGACCTATTTTACGAAACTCGCAAGGGGATAGTCTCCCTTTATTTACAATC
>CAZWJY010000077.1:0-2256 GCA_964634335.1 uncultured bacterium | reverse complement strand
CTTTTGAGATTGTGGTGCCATTTTGCTATCTCTGTGGTTAAATCTCTTGCCTTCTACTCGTATCTCAATGCCTCAATAGGATTGAGCTTTGCTGCCTTTCGCGCAGGATATAAGCCAAAGGATATGCCCACTGCTGCTGAGAAGCCAAAACCGAGAATGATTACCCATAAAGGGGCTGCTGATGGAAAATGGAATACTAAATTTACAACCTTTGCAATACCTATCCCTACTGCAATCCCTATCCCACCCCCTATACAGGAGAGGGCAGCAGACTCAAATAGGAACTGGTATAGCACATCTCTATTTGATGCCCCAACCGCCTTCCTCAGACCTATCTCCCTTGTCCGCTCTGCTACAGACACAAGCATTATGTTCATAATCCCTATCCCCCCAACAAGCAGAGATATCCCTGCCACTCCAATCATAACTATAAAGGCGACCGATGTTATCTGTTTATACATCTGACGAAGGGTCTCTTGAGTATTTATCCCGAAGTCATCAGGCTTGTCATAAGATAACCCCCTGCGTAATCTCAGGACTTCTCTTATCTCCTCAATGGTATTCTCAATCCTCTTTGCAGACTTTGGAGTTATATGGATAGATAAACTGCCAAAGACCCTCATAGGACCATGAGGTTCAGGGAATGTCCTATCAAAAGCAGAGAGGGGCATAATTACAAGATTGTCCTGAGACCTCCCTAAGAAGGTCCCCTTATGTTCTAAAATTCCTATGATAATAAACTTTCTCCTCCTTATAGTCAATCTCTTCCCTATAGGATTCTCATTTGGAAAGAGGTTATCCACCAGGTGTGTCCCTATTACGCATACCTTTCTACGATGATTCTCGTCATCATCTGTAATGAATCTACCTATACTGACTGAATAGTTGTCTGTATATTCAATCTCAGGAGTAGCTCCTACAATTTCAGTATTCAGCACCTCATTGTTTTTATATTCTATCCTTGAAACCTGCCTTGACTTTGAACAGGCTACTTTATCAACGGATTCTAATCTTTTAAGGGCTTCTGCATCCTTAATAGTCAAATCCTTTCTCTTTACCAATTTCCTCCAGTCCATCCTTGCTCCGAGTTGCCAGGAGTATTTCTGGATAAAGATAGTATTGGAGCCTAAGGAGGAGATTTGCCCTTCTACTGTTTTATTCAAGCCCTGAATCAGAGAAAGGATAGCTATTACAGTCATAACTCCAATCAGAATCCCTAAGGTGGTCAAAAAACTTCTCATTTTATGGGACTTGAAGGTGGAGAGAGATAATTTTGCAAGCTCTATAAACCTCATACTATTTTACCATCCTTCAATCTAATGAGTCTATTTGCATTCTTGGCAATCTGTGCATCATGGGTAACCAGGATAATGGTATTGCCCTTAGATGCCAGATGATTGAATACTCTCATTATCTCTGCCTCTGTTTTAGAATCTAAATTCCCTGTAGGTTCATCAGCCAACAACACAGAGGGGGAGTTCACAAGAGCTCTGGCAATGGCTACCCTCTGTGCTTCACCTCCAGATAGTTCATTGGATAGATGGTCCTTCCTGGATAATAGTCCTACCTCATCTAAGACTTCAAGCACCCTCTCTCTCCTCTTCTTTGGAGGAACATTGGAATAGATTAGAGGGATTTCAACATTCTGGAATACTGTGAGCCTGGGCAGGAGGTTGAAGGTCTGAAATACAAAACCCACCTCTTCATTCCTTATCCTTGCAAGCCTCTCATCTGATAACCTGGATACCTCCTCCCCATTAAAGAAGTAGTTACCTGTAGTAGGGGTATCAAGGCATCCCAAGATATGCATAAGGGTAGATTTACCAGAGCCAGAGGGACCCATAATTGCCACATACTCTTTCTCATTAATCTCTAAGGATACCCCTCTTAGAGCCTCCACCCTTGCAGAACCCTTCCCATATACCTTTGTTATCTCAATAGCTCTAATCACTCAAGGAGTATAGGATAGGACTTTCAAAAGTCAATAATTGACATTTTGATACTTAGAATTAAAATTTGACTGTGATATCTCTTAAGAGGAGGGAGTATCTCAAGGAATACAGAGAGAGATATGGGGGGAAGATGAGGGAGCAGATAAGGGAGTGGTTTAATAATCACCCAGAATACCTCAAGGAATGGAGGGAGAAACATCCAGATTATTATAAAAACTGGTATAAAGCCCATCCAGACTACCATAGAGAATGGAGGGAGAGGAATAGGGAGAGATACAGGGAGTATAAGAGGAGATATATGAGG
>CAZWJY010000076.1:2581-8660 GCA_964634335.1 uncultured bacterium | reverse complement strand
CAAGAGATAGGAGACTGCCCAGGCACCTGGTCCCATATGGGTCCCTACCACAGGGCTCATCTCAAGTTGCCAGAGCTCTTCACAGGTAAATTCCTTCTCTATCCTCTCCTTTACCTCACAGGACCATTCCCTGTTACCTGCATCATCTATCACACACTTCAGCCTCTTTGCCCCCTGCTCCTCTATATCCCTCCTCATCTTCTTTATTATCCAGTCAAGAGCCTGGCGATGGGTAGAGACCTTTGCCTCTGGAACTACACTCTCTTCCCTATAAGTTAAAATGGGCTTTATGGCTAAGACAGAACTTAAGAGTGCCTGAGCCTTCCCTATCCTCCCCCCTTTTGCCAAATACTCCAAGGTATTTAAGACCCCAAAGAATCCTGCCCTCTGATTGCATAGCTCTATCCATTCCAGCACTTCCTCTATCCCTTTACCCTTCTCAGCCATCCTTGCCGCCTCTAAGGAGAGCAGGGCAAGTCTACCTATCCCTATCCCCCCTTGGTATATCTCTATCCTCTTATCAGGAAACCTCTCCCTTATCTTTACAGCAAGGTCAAAGGTCTTGGTTAAATCACTGGGGACAGTTAAATATACGACCTCATCGTATCTTTTACTAACAGAAGAGAAAGCCTCAAATATATCCTCCATATTGGGATGGGCGGTGGTAGGGAACTCCTTAAGTTCTTTTAAATCCTTATAAAATCTCACCCTATCAAAATTGAAGTCCTCTTTATAAGTCCTGCCTCCATAGGTGATATAATAGGGGATGACATCTATCCCATAATCCTCTGATAGTTCCTTAGTAATATTTGACACACTGTCTACTATCACTCCTACCTTCCTCAATGTGCCTCTTCCCAGTTTTTCCCTACACCTATATTTACCACTAAGGGGACATCCAGCCCTTCTCCTCTCTCCATCTCCTCTTTTACAATCCCTTTTACCTCTTCTATCCTATCCTCCTCTATCTCTAAGAGGAGCTCATCGTGGATTTGAAGGATGATTCCTCCTCTAAACCCCTCTCTTTTCAGTCTTTTATAGAGTCTTATCATAGCCAATTTTATTATATCTGCTGCAGAACCCTGGATGGGTGTATTTATTGCCAGTCTCCTTCCAGCCTCATAAAGGTTATAATTTTTCGATTTTAGTTCTGGTATGGGTCTTCTCCTCCCAAAGATAGTCTCAGCATATCCCTTCTCCTCTGCCCTTTTCACAGCCTCTTCCCTCCATTTTGCCACTCTTTTATATACAAGCATATACCCTTCAATAAAAGCCCTTGCCTCTTCTTGGGAAATTCCAAGCTCCTGAGATAGTCCGAAATCACTCATCCCATAGATGACTCCGTAGTTGACAACCTTTGCCAGCCTACGGGTCTCCTCTGTCACCTCCTTCTCTGTTATCCCCAATACCTCACAGGCGGTCTGGGTGTGGATATCCTCCCCTGAGAGGAAAGCCCTTTTCAGCCTCTCATCCTTGGATACCGATGCAAGGATTCTCAACTCTA
Source organism: uncultured bacterium (assembly GCA_964634335.1). Classification (GTDB taxonomy): domain Bacteria; phylum Hydrothermota; class Tepidihabitantia; order CAYHGV01; family CAZWJY01; genus CAZWJY01. Next base: position 7,156 of record CAZWJY010000076.1, on the reverse strand, counting down.
TCTGGGAGTAGTCGCAGGATAGAAGCAGAAACCCATCCTCTGCTATAAACCCCCTCCTGACCCTCTTACCCATCTCACCCCTTATCGGGATATTCTGGAGATTGGGGTTTGAGGATGAGAGCCTTCCTGTGGATGTTCCTGTCTGATTAAAGGTGGTATGGATTCTATGGGTTTTGGGGTCGGCAAGCTCTATAAGGGGGTCTAAGTAGGTAGACTTTAGCTTTGAGAGTTCTCGGTAATTAAGCATCTCTCTGGGAACTCTGTGGAACTGGGCAAGCTCGGAGAGGACAGAGACATCTGTTGAATAGCCTGTCTTTGTGCGCTTTATGGGCTTCAATTTTAAGATATCAAAGAGGACATGAGAGAGCTGCTTTGGGGAGTTTAGGTTAAATTCAAAACCTACCTCTGAATAGATGTCCCTCTCAATCTCCTTCAATTCTAAGGAGAGCTCCTCTGAGAACTCCTTAAAGACCTTGGTATCTATCTTCACTCCCCTCCTCTCCATATCCCAGAGAACAGGGATAAGGGGCATCTCAATCTCATAGAATACCCTTTTAAATTCTTCCATCCTTGGTTTTAAGACCTCAAACAGTCTAAAGTTATAAGAGGGTATATACTCCTCAGGGACTTGAGAGACCCCTATCCCCAGATGGTCCAGGATTAAATCTGAGAGCTCGTATCTCTTTCTATTGGGCTCGGATAGCCAGGATGCCACTTTTACATCAAAGAAAGGCTCTTCTATCTTACCCGTCTGGCTCTTTATATCAAAACCTATCTTCATTATCTTTGGGTCTTCAAGGAACTTCTTAAACTCCTCCTCTACATCTATCCTATAGACCTCTCTTGAACTTCTACTGATGAAGAGGGTGGTATCCTTAATATGAAAACCCCACTCCGGATAAGATTCTATCTCTCTTGCTTCCTTTATCTCTATCCTTTCCGGCTCTGGTTTAACGACCTCCTTTAACAGGGAGGAAAACTCCAGCTCCCTGAAGATTTCTACAAGTCTTTCCCGCTGTGGTTCCTTTATGGAGAGGGAAAGGTTTTTTAGTTTCACATCTGTTCGGATTAAGGTAAGAGACTTGGAAAAGGAGACAATATCTTTAAAATTTTTGAGCCTCTTATCTTTTTCTATCGCCTCTTCCAAGGATTTATACTTTGATATGATCTCTCTTGCCCTCTTCTCACCTATTCCAGGAACCCCGGGGATATTGTCTATGGTATCTCCTGCAAGGGCTAAGAGGTCAGGGATTCTTGAAGGGGGGACACCATACTTCTCAAATACCCTCTCTGGGTCATAGAGTATATCTCTATATAGGTCATAGACATAAATATTTCCTCCTACAAGCTGGAGGAGGTCTTTATCAAATGAGACGATAATCACCCTATATCCCTTATCCCTTAAATCAAAGGCAAGACTCCCCAGGACATCATCTGCCTCATAGCCAGGGACTTCAATAATTTCAAGACCATATGCCTTAACAAGCTCCTTTATTATGGGAACCTGGGAATGGAGCTCCTCAGGTGTGGGTGGACGCTGGATCTTATATTTCTTAAACTCCTTATGCCTGAAGGTCTCTCCCCCTGCATCAAAGGCTACACAACCACACTCTGGCTGGAACTTATTGAAGAGTTTTCTTAAGGAGTTGACAAACCCAAAAACAGCGGATGTGTTCTCTCCCCTAGAGTTCCTTAAGGGATTTTTTATAAAGGCATAAAAGGAGCGATAGATTATGGAGTGTCCATCTAAGAGCAGGGCATCCTTCATCTCTTAGACCTTCTCACATACTCTGTGGCTTTAAAATATGATTCTATAGACTCTCCTGCATCTATCCACCATCCTTTCAGTATATCATACTCTAAGAGCCCCTTTTTAAGATATAGATTATTCACATCTGTAATCTCAAGCTCACCCCTTTTAGAAGGCTTAAGGGTCTTAATTATATCAAAGACTTCTTTATCATACATATATATCCCTGTCTGGATATAATTGGACTTAGGTCTTTCTGGTTTCTCTTCTATACTCTTTACCTTCCCTTTCTCTATCTCCACCACCCCATACTCCTGAGGATTTTCCACCTCTTTTATAAGGATTCTTGCCCCCCTCTTCTGTCTCTTAAAGGAGTCTATGTAGGGTTTTAAATCATCCTCAAAGATATTATCCCCAAGGATTACAATGATTCTATCATCCTCTGCAAAGTTTTCTGCCAAAAGGAGGGCAGCGGCTATCCCTGTCTCCCCCTCCTGATAGGTATAGTGGAGCCTCTTGAGTCCAAACTCCTTACCATCTCCTAAGAGCCTCAGGAAGTCTCCTGCATTGTTTCCTCCTGTCACAATGAGGATATCCTTAACCTCTGCCTGGACAAGCTTCTCTACAGGATAGTATATCATAGGCTTATCATAAACAGGGAGGAGGTGTTTATTGGTAATCTTTGTTAAAGGGTATAACCTTGTTCCAAGCCCTCCTGCAGTAATTACCCCTTTCATTCTAAGGATGATAGCTAAAAGTGGAAAGGAGTCAAGAAGGGAGTTTTAGATTTTGACTTGACTTTAATTAAAGAATGGGTAGATTAAATTATGGGGATTATTATCCTTATCCTTTTAAATAGCTCTCTGTTTGGAAATGATACCCAGAGGGATTGGCTCCATAGAATGGAAACCTCCTATCCCTTAGAGATACCGAATCTAAGCCATAATTTTGATGTCCTCCACTACGATATTAAGATTACCGAAATCAACTTTAATAATCACTCCTTAAGAGGAGAAGTAGGTATTAAATGCTTAAGCAAAATGGACGGTCTCTCAGAGATTACCCTTCACCTTGCCAGACTTGATATAGATAGTATAACAATGGGAGGAGAGCAGTTAAGTTATATCCACTCCAGTGATACTCTCCATATAAAACTTGGAAGGGTTTTCAATACAAATGAGAAATTTGAAATTAGGATAAGGTATCATGGCAATCCGGGTAATGAGGGACCGGGAGGTTTTGGAGGGTTCTGGTTTATTAGGGGCGTTGCCTTTAGTATGGGAGTAGGACTAAAGACCATTCCACCCTCAATGGCTCGGTATTGGTTTCCCTGTTTTGATGAACCCTATGATAAGGCTACCTTTGACCTCTATTTTACTGTGCCTGAAGGGAAAACCGCTGTATCAAATGGTGAACTTGTAGAAACCATTAAAAATCAAGGGAAGGTGACCTATCACTGGAGGGAGAATCACCCTGTATCTACCTATCTAATTTCAGTATCCGTCTCAGACTATATAAAGATTGACGACCCTTATTATGATTGGATATCCTACTATGTCTATCCCCAGGATTCTGCAAAGGCTGTAAAAAGTTTTAAAAATGTTCATAAGATGATGGACTGCTTTACTCAACTATTCTCTCCTTATCACTTTGAAAAATTCTCTTATGTAGCTGCCCCAAAAGGGGATATGGAGCATGTAACCTGTGTCACTCATAATGCAAGACTTATAAATGGCAAAAATAATTATGACTGGATACTTGCTCATGAACTCTCCCACCAGTGGTGGGGGGATTGGGTGACTATTAAAGACTGGAGGGATATATGGCTTAATGAAGGCTTTGCCACCTATTCTGAAGCTCTATATCAAGAGTATGCATATGGTGAAGAGGCATATCATAAATATGTAGATACGAGTCTAATGGATTACTATTTGCGTAAAAATGAGTTCTTTCCCATATATGACCCTGAGAATCTCTGGAGCGCTACCACTTATGAAAAGGGTGCCTGTGTGCTCCATATGCTCAGACATATTGTTGGAGATAGTATATTTTTCCAAATTCTGAGAAGATATGGGGAGGAGTATGCCTACTCCAATGCTACAACTTATGATTTTCAAAGAGTATGTGAAGAGGTCTCAGGAAAAGACCTGAATTGGTTCTTCCAGGAATGGGTATATGACTGGGGTTATCCCATTTATGAATACGGATGGAAGAGTTCTAAAGATACGGTAAGGGTTTTAATCCGACAGGTTCAAAAGATAGGACCTATCTTTAAAATGCCTATAGACCTGAAATTCAATGATACAACAATTACAGTATGGGTAGATAAAGATTACCAAAAATTCCATTTTGTCTTATCTTCACCACCCACAAAGATGGAGTTTGACCCTGAAAACTGGATATTGAAGAAGGTTAAGGAAGTCCCTTATGGTATTCTTGAGAGTAGACCATCAGCGAAGTTCTATGTTTTAAAAATCTATCCAAACCCTTTTAAGAGGGTGACCAGTATAAAGTGGATAGCGGCTGATGAAGAACCGATCAGTCTTAAAATCTATAATACTGCAGGAAAGCTGGTAAAGATTTTGGCTAAAACCGAGAACCTCGAACCTAAAACCTATGTAGTCTGGGATGGAAGAGATGAGAAAGGCAGACTCCTCCCTTCAGGTGTATACTTCTGTAGACTTGAGATAGGGGATTACAAAACTACTGGGAAGATAGTTTTTTTAAATGAATTGTAGATTTAGAAGACTTCTTATACCTACTCTCTTACTTATACTACTCAGTGAAGTTTCTGCTGATGAGTCCCAAACCCAACTTGGAGTTGG
>CAZWJY010000076.1:0-2481 GCA_964634335.1 uncultured bacterium | reverse complement strand
AGGTGCTTCTATAATACATAGAACCTCCCATAGTTTTGTCTTTGGGATACTTGCCGATTTATCTTATTCTAATTCTCATTATCCTGGACTAATTACACTTCTCGGTTATGACCATAGAAGATATGGAGCCATCAGATTGGGTGTGGATGTTATATTTTTGCTTCTCTGGAATAGGATTCAGAATGTTCCGAAACCTAAATATGTGGGTAGGCACAACCGAAAAGTTCCTTTTTGGAGCACCGTTGCCTATCTATACCAAGATAAAACTGAAGATATCTCCTAATACCTATCTCAATTTAAAAGGGCGATACAATCGCCCGGGTTCCTATGGTGATAGAAAACCGGATTGGGGGGTTACCCTATTTTTATAGAGCATAGCCTTGACACTACTTTATATCACTCTAATATAAAAAGTGAGTAAGATTGCTAAAAGGCTCTCCTGGGAGGCTGCGGATAGGATAGTTAAAGAGGCATCTACAAGACTTAAGAAGGCAGGGATTAAGTTTGCCTTCGCAGGGAGTTGGGCAAGAAAGGAGAAGACCGTAGGGGACTTGGACCTCCTTATCCTTAGCAGCCAAAAGGAAAAAGCAAGAGAAGTATTGAAAGGAATCAAAGGAGAAGAGAGGATTGAAATCTATGAAGCTAATGAGGATGATTGGGAAAGTCAACTTTTATACCTCTACGGAGATGGAACTTTTAATATCATCCTCAGAACCTTGGCAAAGAGAAAGGGTTATCTCTTAAATCAATATGGACTCTTTGATAGAGAAACAAACAAAAGAATCACCACATCTGAAAAGAGAATATTTGAGATTCTTGGTCTTAAATGGATACCACCTGAGAAGAGAAAGAGAAGGAGATAAACCTCTTGACAGAGAAGTTTTTATATTGTATACTCTTAGTTAAAAAGGGGGAATTATGATAATGAGAGTAGGCATAAATGGATTTGGAAGGATAGGAAGGCTTGTTTTTAGGGCAGGATACAAGGATATAAATTTTGTCGCTGTAAATGATATCACCGATGCTAAGACTCTTGCCCATCTGTTGAAGTATGACTCTGTGCATGGTATACTGGAGGCAGAAGTAGAGGCAAAGGAGGATTCCTTTCTGGTAGATGGGAAAGAGATAAAAGTCTTAAGTGAGAAAGACCCCTCCAATCTTCCCTGGAAGGAATTGGGAGTAGATATTGTAGTAGAATCAACAGGGATATTCAGAACTTATGAGAAGGCTTTAAAGCATATAGAGGCGGGTGCAAAGAAAGTGGTTATCACTGCACCTGCAAAGGGTAAAACCCCTGTAAAGACTATTGTTATGGGAATAAATGAGAAGGATTATGACCCTTTAAAGGATAATATTGTATCCAACGCTTCTTGCACTACAAACTGTGTTGTTCCTGTAGCAAAGGTTGTGCATGACAATTTTAAGATAAAGCATGCCTTTATGACTACTGTCCACGCTTATACTAATGACCAGAGGCTCTTAGACCTTCAGCATAGGGACCTACGCAGAGCAAGGGCAGCCGGGCTCTCTATGATTCCAACAACAACAGGTGCTGCAAAACTCATAGGGAAATTTATCCCTGAACTTGAAGGAAAATCTGATGGGATGTCTATAAGGGTTCCTACAGCAAATGTATCCATCGTTGACCTTACCTGTGAGGTAGAAAAACCTACAACCGTTGAGGAGGTAAACAGGGCATTCCTGAAAGCATCCCAAGGGGAGTTGAAGGGTTATCTCGAATATTCAGATATACCCTTGGTCTCTATAGATTATAACCACTCCAGAGCCTCAGCAGTTTTTGATGCTCTTCTCACTGCAGTGATAGATAAAACCTTAGTAAAGGTCTATGCCTGGTATGATAATGAGTGGGGATACTCCTGTAGAGTTGTTGACCTTATAAAGTATATAATAAAAGCCTATGAAAAAGTTTAGTCTTAAGGACTTAGATGTATCTAATAAAAGGGTTTTTGTAAGGGTAGACTTTAATGTCCCTCTGGATAACAATGGGAATATCAGTGATGACACAAGAATAAGAAGGGCACTTCCTACCATTCAGTATATAATTGATAGAGGTGGAATCCCTATCCTTGCCTCCCATTTAGGGAGACCAAAAGGTAAGAAAGAACCAAAATTGAGTCTGAGACCTGTGGCTCAAAGACTCTCCACCCTTTTGAATAGAGATGTAACCTTTCTCTCAGACTGTATAGGGAAAGAAGTAAAAGAGACTATAGATAAGGCAAAGCCTGGCGATGTAATACTTTTAGAAAACCTCAGATTCCATCCAGAGGAGAAAGAGAATGATGAAAATTTTGCTAAGAGTTTGGCTTCCCTTGCCGACCTTTATGTGAATGATGCCTTTGGGACTGCTCACAGAGCTCATGCATCCATAGCCAAGATTACAGAGTTCTTTGAAAGCCCTGCTGCCGGATTCCTTATGGAGAAGGAGATTGAGAATCTATCAAAGGTTTTATTCTCACCTAC
>CAZWJY010000075.1:0-8662 GCA_964634335.1 uncultured bacterium | reverse complement strand
TGGGTATGCCTATGGTGAAAATAAATGATGACAGGAAAGGGAATTACCAGTTGAAAGTAGTAAATATACAGTTCTGAATTATCTGTTTCAGCCAGAGGCTGTTTTAAAAAACCAAAGTATTGACAGAGCCTGAAAATCTTGTATATTTCTTCTATGAAGAGATATATCTTAGTATCTACTCTGATTCTCCTTGGAGGGATATGGTGTAAAAAACCCGAGGAGAAGGTATTGGCAAGGGTGGGCGAAGAAAAGATAACCGTGGGGGAATTTAGAAGAGCCCTGCCCCCAAGAGCAGATTCTGCACTTAAAGAGAGAATCTTGGAGTCTATGATTCAACGTGCACTCTTCGCATGCGAGGCAAAGAAGAGAGGGATGGATAAAGACCCTGCAATTGAGAAGGAGTTTAACCAGCGGAAGAGAGATGTCATAGTTCGTGCTCTATATAGAGAGGTGGTTACTAAGAGAGTTAAGGTCTTTGAACACGAGATTAAGGATGCTTATAAGATATTGGGTGAAGAGCTTAAACTGAGACTCATCCTCTTAAAGGATAAGGATAAGGCTAAGGAGGTCTTCTCTGAAATTAAAAAGGGCACACCCTTTAAGGATATAGCCACTAAATACTCTGAAGACCCTTCATCCAGAAGGGGAGGAGATATTGGATGGATCCCCCTTTTATGGGCAAAGGGTGACTTTCCCGGAGTGGAAAAACTTAAAAAAGGAGAGGTGAGTAAACTGATTAAGACGCCGAGAGGGTTTGTAATCATCAAGGTGGAGGATAAGAGAACCCAGAAGAAGAGGTCCTTAGAAGAGGAGAAGTCAAGGATAAAAGAGATACTCAGGGCTCAGAAGAGCCAGAGACTCGCACAGAAGTTCCTGGAGAAGATCAGGTCCGGGGTTAGCTATAATCCTGAAGCTATTAAGATATTGAGTAAACCCCCTGACTCTCTAAAGCCTGGGGATTTAGAAGTTTGGGTTGCTAAAAAGGGGAAGCTCGTCTTTAAGATAAAGGATATACAGCCTCAATTGAGACGGATGATGTTCATACCTGAGGAGGAAGCAGTAAAGCAGATAGTAGACCAGGAACTACTCTACAGGGAGGCAGAAAAGAGAGGACTGGAAAAGAGGAAGGAGACTCAGGAAGACCTTGCTCAACTTATGAATAGTATACTCTTCCAGAAACTCTATAGAGAAGAGGTTCTCTTCAGACTATCTGTGACTGATGAAGAGGTCGCTTCCTATTATGAGGAGCATAAAAAGGACTATCCTAATAAAACCTTAGAGGATGTGAAAGCCTCTATTAGAAATAGACTCCGGTCTGAAAAACGGAGGAGACGGCTTGAGGAATATACTGACAGACTTAAAGCAAAGTATAAGGTAGAGGTGAATAGAACGCTATTGTCCCAGATTGAGCCTGAGGAGAGATGAGGAGAGTTCTGCTTTTCTTGATTCTAATAGGTCTTTCAGGTTGTAAAAAGAAGAAGGAGAGGGTAGTAGCAGAAGTAGGGACTACCAAGCTGACCCTTAAAGAGTTTAATGCTCAAATCCCTGAGGGGTATGTTCTTACTAAACAGCAGAAAATCGGACTTTTGAATAAATGGGTAAATTCAGAACTCCTCTATCAGGAGGCAAAGGCTCGGGGTATAGATAAGGAAGAGGATATCCAGGCAAGATTGAAACAGGTAGAAAAGGAGTTTATAGTTAATGAGTTTCTGCAAAGAGAGGCAAAGAAGCTCTCTATAACCCAGGCAGATGTGTTTGACTATTTTAATGAGCATAAGAGCGATTTTCTTTACGAGGTGAAAATCCTCCAGATTATCCTTCCCGATTCCGCAAGTGCTGCCAGGACTCTCCAGGAGATCAAAGGAGGTGCAGACTTCCAGAAATTGGCAAGGGAACGCTCCTTAGACCGTTCTATATCCCATGGTGAACCTACCAAATATTTTGGTAGAGGTGCAGGAGACCCCTTGTTAGAGGAGGAGATATTTAAGCTCAAGCCTGGTGAGGTGAGCGGAATCCTCAAATCTGCCGACGGTTATCATATAATAAAACTGGTGGATAAGAAACAGACAAAGAAGGATGTCTCCTTTGATGATGTGGCTCAATATATCTATAACCTTTTAACCTATAAGAGGAGTAGGGAACTTGTAGATAGCCTTATAAGAGAACTGAAGGCAAAGACAGAGGTGAAAATCTATCCAGACTCCTTAACCCCTTAATGTCCACTCTTCTTATTCTGGGGTTAATCCTATCTTATGCCCCTTATGATAGGATTGTCGCTGTAGTAGGTAAAAGCCCTATTCTTGAGAGTGATGTCCAGGAGGTAGTAAAGGTCTTAAAACTTCAACCCTTAAATTTAACCGACTCTCTCCTCTATGAAAAGGCATTGGATGGACTTATCGCCAATAAACTCCTTCTAAATCAGGCAGAGAGGGAGACTGTAGAGGTGAGCCCAAAAGAGGTGGAGGAGGAATTGAATAACGCTATCTCCTCTATGAAACAGAGGTTTGAATCTGAAGAGGAGTTTGATAAGGCACTAAAGCAGGAAGGCTTGACCCTTGAACTTCTGAAGGATAGATATAGGAGCCAGGTAGAGAATAGGTTAATAGTCCAGAGGTTACTGGCAAAAAGGGGACTTACCGATATATACATATCTCCAGCAAGGGTAAAGGAGTTCTATAAAGAGAATAAGGACTCTATAGCTGTAGTCCCTGGAAGGATAAAGCTCGCCCATATACTATTCTTGATAAAACCGTCAAAGAGTGAAGAGAGGAGGGCTCAGCAGAGAATTGCAGAGGTTTATGATATTCTATTAAGAGGGGGAGATTTTGAGATAGTGGCAAAATCCTTTTCAGAAGATCCCCTTACAAAATATAAAGGAGGCTATCTCGGGAAGATAGAGAGAGGGACTATGATAAAAGAGATAGAGGATATCCTCTTCTCTTTAAAAGAGGGAGAGTTCTCAAAACCCTTCAGGTCTAAACTCGGCTATCAGATAGTGAAGTGTGAAAGGAAAGGGGAAGACTATATAATAGCACGCCATATCCTTATAAAAGTCCCTGTCTCTAAGGGGGATACCTTAAGGACTAAAAGGCTTGCCCTTAAAGTAAGAGAGAAGATTTTAAAGGGAGAGGACTTCTCTAAGCTCTGCAAAAAATACTCAGAAGACCCTTCTACCAAGGATAATGGAGGATTGATAGGTGAACTACCCATAGAGGCTCTGCCCCCATCTTTTAAGTCAGTGGCAGATTTGGACTCAGGTCAGGTTTCCCTTCCTTTATTATCCGAATACGGTTTCCACTTAGTCAAGGTATTGGAGAAACATCCTGAGAGAATATTGTCCTATGAAGAGATGAGGGATGATATAAGAAACTATTTATACAATCAGGAACTGGAGAAGAGAGTAGAGGAGCTTGTTAAAGATATAAGGAAACATACCTATGTAGAGAGATTTAAATAAAAAAAGACCCTGGGATGTCTCCCAGGGTCTTAAAAGAGAAGATTTTTTCCTATTTTGTTTTAACCCATCTCAGACCTGCAAACTTCTGGTAGGCTACTTTTATCTCTACTTTATGGTCGGATATGGAGAGGACCTGAAGTTTGCCAAAGTTGTCGCCTTCGGTCTTTTGATTGTTATCTCTATCCAGCCACAGATAGTAGACACCATTTGTAGCAATTTCCGTTTGGGTATTATAAACTCCAGGGGCAGGGGCTATATCTACGGCATCGAAATCAGTAGTTTGAGCATCAGCAGAGGCGTTCCCTTTAGTATTAGGCCATCCTTCATAATCTCCAGCGTTTATGAGATACATAGCAGGAGCATAGGCTTTATCATCAAAGACATAATCAATATTAGGTTTATTTGCCTCTTCTAAGGATAAGGCAATTGCTCCTGCATCTTTTAACTGGAGTCCTGAGGGATGCTCAGGGGAAGGGTCGCTTAAGCCATAGACTGTTACAGAATTGACCACCGGAGTGTAATCTCCCTTCCATTTATCGCTCTCCTCGTCCCCTGCATAGGCGCTTACTTCTACTATCTGGGCAGGGGTACTCACCACATAGTTTGTGCTGGTAGTAGAGTCATATTTTACACCGTCTAAGTAGATGTAGTATCCATCAGCATCTGTTATGGCATTCCAGGAAAGGCTCAGTTTTCCTCCATCATCTGTAGGGGTAGCTGCCACATTTGGTTTCTCCAGTGTGACAATTGGCTGGCAGGAAACTATTAGTAACCCTATGGCTCCGAGGATTGGAACTAAATACTTCATCTTTACCTCCTTTACTTTCTGGTAGGTGGTTTTAGTCCACCCTTTCTTGGCTTAGGTGCTGGCTTGGCTGGTTTCTTGGCTGTTACTTTCTCATATTCTGTCATCAGACTGTCATAGTCAGCCCTTAGGGAATCGAGCTCTGCTGTAAGGCTGTCCTTAACCCCTTGAAGATTGGTTATCTCGGTCTGGAGGCTATCTACCTTTGCCTTAAGTCCTGATACGGTCTCTTCTGGTTTTTTACATCCTATAAACCCTAATACTAAGACCCCTACTCCTATAATCGCTAACATCCTTCGCATATCTTACCTCCTTTTATAGACCCTAAGCCTTGTTTTAGCTTTCCTTTCACCCCCTTTTTCATCTCAGGTAAATATATCCATCTTGATAGTTTTGTCAACCCTTAAGATTCCTCCTCCCTTTTGCATTTAACACAGAGTCTGGCATAGGGGAGTGCTTCAAGCCTTGCCTTAGAAATGGATTTGCCACACTTCTCACATATCCCATACTTCCCTTCCCTTATCTTCTGCAAGGCTATATCTATCTCTCTTAAGAGCTGATTCTCTTGAGAGGTAAGGGTAGAAGCCATCTCCCTCTGGGCTGCATCTGTTCCCTGGTCCCCTGGATGGGTGGTATAGGAGGATAAATCTCCTGCTATCTCCTTCTGGGGTTTTTTGAGAAGCTCTCCGGTGAACCCTTTCTGTTTAAAGATTCTCATCTTCTCTTTCAAGAGCCTTCTCTCCATTCTCTTAAGTTCTCTCTTTGTCATCTCCCTGTCCTTTGTAAGGTCAACCTCATCCATTCTCCATCAAGCTTCAATTCCTTAGTAATATCCCCACCTTCTCTAAATCTATCCATCTTCACACAGAGTATCTCCTGAGATATATAGTCTTTATAGACCTGAATAGCACTCTCAATCTTGGGTGTAGCCTCATAGAATAGTTTTATTCTATCTGTTACCTCAAACCCTGCCTCTTTTCTCAGGAGCTGGATTTTATGGACAAGCTCTCTGGCAAGCCCTTCTTTTATGAGTTCATCTGTAAGATTGGTATCCAAGGATACTCTATAACCCCTCTCCTCTTCTATCACAGAACCTTCCTGAGTTTCTATCTTCTCCTTATAGACAATCTCCTTTACATTTAGCTCCTCTTTTATCATATCTTCTGTCTTTTGAAGTTCTCCTTTCTGAGCAGGGTCTGGTAGCTTCACCTCTATTCTGTATAGGGGCTGACGCACCTTTATCCTTGCCTTCTCCCTTGCCGCCCTTCCAAGATAGACTATATGTCTTGTAATCTCAATTAACTCCTCCAACTTCTCATCTCTGAGCTTAGGGTTTGGCTCTGGATAATCGCAGAGATGGACGCTCTTTGGAGCTTCTCTATTTACAGAGACTACAAGGTTTTGATAGATCTCTTCTGATAGGAAGGGCATAAATGGGGCAAGGAGTTTTGAGAGGGTTGTAAGGCACTCATAAAGGGTGGAATATGCTGTCCACTTATCCTCATCCTCCTTAGACTTCCAGAATCTCCTCCGAGACCTTCGCACATACCATAGAGAGAGGTCATCCACAAACCTCTCTATCTCCCTTACCACAGGGGCAGGGTTATAGTCATCCAGTCTCTTTATTGCAAATTCTATAAGCCCCTGGAGTCTGGATAATATCCACCTATCTAAAAGAGAGAGGTCTTTATCCTGAACGCTTTGCTCAGGCTTGAATCTGTCTATTATAGCATAGGTGATAAAGAAGCTATAGACATTCCAGAGGGTTAAGAATTTCCTCTTTACCTCTCTTCCCAAGGAATAGCCGAAGTTTAGATTCTGGGCAGGGTTCTGGGATATAAATATCCATCTCATCACATCTGCGCCCATCCTCTCTGCAGCCTCATCAAACCATATCACATTCCCTTTGCTCTTATGCATATCCTCACCCTTCTCATCCTTTACAAGGGCATGACCCAGAAGAGTCTTAAAGGGTGCACGGTTTTCCAATACTGTGCTCATAGTTAGAATGGCGTAGAACCAGTTTCTGAATTGTCCTGGAAAGCATTCTGTAATAAAGTCAAAGGGGAACCACTCCTCCCAGTATCTCCTGTTCTTTAAATAATTTAAAGTGGAGAAGGGAACTATTCCTGCATCCAGCCAGGGGTTACCTACATCAGGGATTCTTGATACAACCTCCCCACACCGGGGACATTTAATCTTTACTCTATCCACCCATGGTCTGTGAGGAGAATGACCTTCAAATTCTTCCCATCCCTCTACTGCTTTTTCCTTCAGTTCCTCTTTACCCCCAATTACCTCAAAATTACCACATTTCTTACATTCGTATATAGGAAGGGCAAGTCCCCAGTATCTCTTCTTTGATATACACCAGTCCTCCATATTCCGAAGCCAGTCAAGTTCCCTCTCTAAGCCAAACTCCGGTATCCACCTTACCTGCTTAGCACTTTCCATAATCCTATATCTCAACTCATCCATAGATATAAACCACTCATCCACGAGTCTGAATACAAGCTCAGAACCACACCTCCAGCATACTGGATACCTATGGATATAATCCTCTACCTTATAAAGGACACCTTTCCTCTTTAAATCTTTAAATATGAGCTCATTTACCTCAGATACTCTTTTACCGGATAGCCAATCGAATCCATCTAAGAATATCCCTTCTTCATCCAGGGGAGCAATTACGGGCAGATTATACTCCTTACTCAGAGCAAAATCCTCCCTACCACAACCGGGTGCGATATGGACAAGCCCTGTCCCTTCCTCTTCACTTACCTCCTCCCAGGGGATAACTTTATGGACTATCCCTTTCTGGACAGGGAGTTCATCAAAAGGACCTCTATATTGTAGACCTATCAGTTCTTTACCTGTAAATTCTTTTAAGACCCTGTATTCATCTTCTAATACTCCCAATCTATTTTTGGCTAAGTAGTATATCTCCCCCTTCATCTCTATCCTGGAGTAGAGAATTTCAGGATGGACAGCCACAGCCACATTTGATGTAAGAGTCCAGGGTGTAGTGGTCCAGACAAGGAGATACTCTCCCTCTTTTAAAGGAAATCTCAGATATAGTCCAGGATGGGTAATCTCCTTATACCCTTCTGTCACAATCTCGTGTTCAGATAAGGCAGTCCCACACCTTGGGCACCAGGGCATAACATCCTTACCTTTGTATATCCATCCATTCTCGTGGCACTTCTTTAAGAAATACCATATATGGTAATTATTCTCATCAGACATCGTATAATATGAGTTCTTCCAATCCATCCACTGTCCCAGTCTCATCGACTGCTGGGTCTGAAGCTTTGAATATCTTAATACCCTCTCCTTACACTTCTCTACAAATTTTGCTATCCCATACCTTTCTATCTCCTTTTTGGAATTAAATCCCAGTTCTCTCTCCACTTCCACCTCTACCCATAGACCCTGACAATCAAATCCGTTCTGGAAGCGTTGGTCAAAGCCTCTCATAGCCTTGTATCTCTGGAAGAGGTCCTTATAAGTTCTTCCCCAGGCATGATGGACACCCATAGGATTATTGGCGGTGATGGGTCCATCTAAGAAGGAGAATTTCTTCCTCCCCTTGTTCTTCTCTCGAAGTTTATCAAAGAAATTCTCTCTCTCCCAGAGCTTTAAGATTCTATGTTCTATCTCTGGGAAGTTGAGGGCTCCTACTTTTCTAAACATCTCTTAAAAGGGTGAAGGGGCATAGAATGTTAAGACCAGAACTGCGACGATTCCTGCTACTAATAATGGCTCCCATAGGTTGAAGGACTCAGGGATTGAGGTTTGAGGTGAGAAGGGTTCAGAGCGAAGGAAAGGGAGTTCCTTCTCAGGAACTCTATCCTCTACTACTGCTGAAAGGGTCTGAGAATTTATAAATCTTCCATCCTTTATGAGTCTTATTGTAAATGCTGCCTGAGCTCTCCTCTCTATGATAGGGGTTGACCAGGGCCATCTCTTTATCCTCCTGGTATAGAAAATCTTAAGCTCTATTGTTCTGTAATAAAGTTGAAGAATATTCTCCCTTGGGACAGAGAAGAGGGTAAAGTTTCTATCCTCAAAGAACTGGGTGAGTCCATCCCTTACTATCCAATCCCCTTCCCCTCTCTCCTCAGATAGAATACTAATCTCCTTAGTATCCTTTATCTCTCTCATACCATTAAGGGCTTTATTCACAGCTCTCCTCAACAGGGCAAGGTCTGTAGGATAGCTGTTCAAAAGGCTTAGAATCAATAATATACTCATCCTTTTAATATAATGAAAATAACCCAAAAGTCAAGGATTGACAAAGTAAGAGATTTCGTAAAAGGTCTGGTGGGATTCAGTTAACAACTCTGCATTCACTCTTGACAATTGTATAAATATCTGGTATTTAAAGATATGGAAGCGGT
>CAZWJY010000074.1:0-8680 GCA_964634335.1 uncultured bacterium | reverse complement strand
TGATGACTGAGAGAGGAACCCTTGAGGTTCTGGTAAGGAGAGGAGTGATAGAAAAGGAAAGGTTAAAGGTAAGAGGGAAAAGGGGAGAAGAGATAATCAGGGCACCTATGCCAGGACTTGTGGTGGGGCTGAAGATAAAAGAAGGAAAAGAGGTGAGGAGAGGGGAGGTTTTATTAATACTTGAAGCTATGAAGATGCAGAATGAGATCAGGAGTCCTGTAAACGGAAAGGTATCAAAGGTTCTTGTAGAAGAGGGTAAGACAGTGGATAAAGGGGAAAGGCTTGTGGTTCTGGAGACAGGGTGATGATTGTATATCCTATCTCCATCCAATATGAAAGATAAAGAGTTCTATACCCCTGAGGATATAAAGGATATGAATTATGATAGAGACCTGGGTAAACCTGGAGAATATCCCTATACAAGAGGAATATATCCCACAATGTATAGAGGAAGGTTATGGACTATGCGGCAGTATGCAGGATATGGTGATGCCTACCAGACAAATAAGAGATTTAGATATCTATTAGAAAAGGGGCAGACAGGATTATCTGTTGCCTTTGACCTTCCTACCCAGCTCGGCTATGACTCAGACCATCCCTTAGCCATTGGAGAAGTGGGAAGGGTAGGGGTTGCCATCTCAATGATTGAGGATATGGAGGAACTCTTTAATAGAATCCCTCTTGGTAAGGTCTCTACATCAATGACTATAAACGCCACTGCACCTATCCTCTTGGGGATGTATGCAATCCTTGCAGAGTCTCAGGGGGCAGACTTAAAAAATCTTATGGGAACGGTTCAGAACGATATCTTAAAGGAGTATGTGGCAAGAGGAAACTATATCTTTCCTGTGAGACCTTCAATGAGGCTTACCATAGACCTATGGGAGTATTGTATTAAAGAACTTCCAAAA
The DNA here is from genome assembly GCA_964634335.1 of uncultured bacterium. Classification (GTDB taxonomy): domain Bacteria; phylum Hydrothermota; class Tepidihabitantia; order CAYHGV01; family CAZWJY01; genus CAZWJY01. Next base: position 7,769 of record CAZWJY010000074.1, on the reverse strand, counting down.
TGGCATATGGTCTCTATCTCTGGATATCATATAAGGGAAGCAGGGTCAACAGCTACCCAGGAGCTTGCCTTCACCTTTGCCAATGGGATTGCCTATATAGAGGAGGCACTCAAAAGGGGGCTTGATATAGATAGCTTTGGTCCAAGAATCTCCTTCTTCTTTGCAGCTCATACGAATCTATTGGAAGAGGTAGCAAAGTTCAGGGCAGCACGCAGGATATGGTCAAGGATTATGAGGGAGAGATTTAAAGCAAAGAACCCAAAGAGTTGGATGTTAAGGTTTCATACCCAGACAGGGGGTTGCACCCTCACTGCCCAACAACCTGAGAATAATATTATAAGAGTCACTCTTCAGGCTCTGGCAGCAGTCCTTGGAGGGACCCAGTCTTTACACACAAACTCCTTTGATGAGGCACTGGCACTCCCATCAGAAAAGGCTGTGAAGATAGCCCTCCGCACCCAGCAAATTATCGCCTACGAAAGTGGGATTCCAGGAGTGATAGACCCCTTAGGAGGTTCCTACGCCATAGAGAGGCTAACAAAGGATATAGAGGAAGAGGTATGGGAGATATTGAAAAGAATAGAAGAGCTGGGAGGGGCTGTCAGAGTGATAAACTCAGGATGGATGCAAAAGCAGATTGAGGAGAGTGCCTATATCCATCAGAAGAGGATAGAAGAGAAAAAGAGGGTTATAGTAGGGGTCAACGCCTTTGAAGAGGAGGAACCTGAGAGATTAAAAATCCTCAAAGTCTCTGAGAGGCTCCAGAGAGAGCGTCAGGAGAGACTCAAGAGATATAAAGAGAAGAGGAGGGCAGAAGGAGAAATTGAGAGACTGAAGAGAATAGCAGAAGGGGAAGGGAACCTTATGTATCCTATAATAGACTGCCTTAAGAAGAGGGCTACCCTTGGAGAGATATGTGATGCCTTGAGAGAGGTTTTTGGGGAGTATAGGAGGGGAGACTGAAATTTACTCATACAAATTCACTCCTGCCATTGCGAGCCCCTACGCTCCTTACAATGACTGTTACAAGACCTTATTGACAAATTTGATTATTTAGAGTAAAATTTAACAGGAGATGAAAAGTCTTATGATTTTTATACCCATATCCTTCTGTGCAGCGGCAGGAGGGCTACTCCCTATCTCCAATCCAGAGCTTATGGAGAGATTCTCTCCTTCACAGAAGAAGGCTATCCTGAAAGACGGTTTCTTTCTCACCCCTTCAGGTGTCTCCCAGATTTATGAGATTTATGAAAGAGCAAAGAGGAGAAGAGAGCCGATCTTTGTTACTACAGACTGCATATTACATACCTTCCATATCCTTGTTGACTATGCCCTTAGAGCAACTGAGCTTGACTATTTTTATAATTCCCTTCAAACTCTATCCAAAGACCTTATAGGTTATGAATTCTCCCTTTTAAAGAAGACCTTACCCAAAAAGACAAGGGATGCATTGTTAAAGAATATCGCCTTCTTCTCTGTGGGAACATCTCTCCTATCCCCTGATTTTCAACCACCAGATGAGGTAAAATCCTTAGTAGATAAGGAAATTAAACTGATTAAAAAACATAAAGGCTTTAAGAGCTCACCCCTCTTTGGATATAGAGAGGATTACTCCCAGTATATACCCCGGGGACACTATACAAGGAATGAGAAGTTTAAGAGATATTTTATGGCTATGATGTGGTATGGGAGGATGGGATTTTATCTGAAACCAGGAAGGAGAGAAGAGGATATTGAGTTGGGCAGGAATCTTACGAGACAGGCTATTCTTATATGTGATGCATTAAAAAAACACCTCCCGTTATGGAGAAGTATCTATGACCCCACCGTCTTCTTTGTAGGCAGAACAGATGATTTGAGTATCCTTGATTATCTTCCTATCATCTCCAGACTCTTCTCCAATGAGATTCTAAAAGAGGTGGCTGATGATAGCAGGATTGATGAATTTATAAAGAGGGTGGAGAAACTACCTGCCCCAAAAATCCTCTCAGGTTATCTCCCTGATACTTTAAGATTTGAAGAGATGACAAGAGGGTTTAAATTTATGGGGCAGAGATTCATTCCTGACTCCTATATCTTTCAGGAACTTGTCTATAATAAAGTGGGGACAAGGAATAACCCAAGACTATTCCCAAAGGGTCTGGATGTTATGGCTGTTCTTGGCTCAAAGAGGGCTTATGAACTCTTAGATAAGGTCTATAAGGAGACAGAATATAAGAACTATAACCTCCAGCTCAAAAGACTGAGAGAGGAGTTTGACACCCTATCCATAGAGACATGGAATCAGAACCTCTACTTTGGCTGGCTCTATACCTTAAAGCTCCTCTTAAAACCTCAAAGGTCTCCAAACCTTCCCTTCTTTATGCACAGACCTGCTTATCAGGATAAGACATTAGTAAGCTCCTTAGGCTCCTGGGCAGAACTGAGGCATGATACCATCCTCTATGCAAAGCAGAGCTATACCCTGGCTCTCACCGCCCTCCCTCCCAAACCTCCTCTTATACCAGGTTATGTAGAACCCTACCCAGAGGTCTATGCCCAGATAGAGAAACTTACTGATAGACTCCTATCCATTCTTAAGAGATACAATATTCTGAATAGTGAGGTGGGTGCTAAGCTTAAGGAGCTTAATAGGCTCTCTATCTCTTTAAGGCACATCTCAGAAAAGGAGTTGAGGGGAGAGAAATTGAGTAAGAAGGAGAAGGAGGAGATCAGAGATATTGGTGAGACCCTGAAGAACCTTACCACCTTCTCTCAGAAGTTTAAGGAGGAGTTCTTATCAGAGACCGATAGGAGTATGGCGGTAATAGCAGATGTTCATACAGACCCGAATACAAAGAAGACCCTGGAGGAGGGGGTGGGAGAACCCTTTGTTATCTATGCTATTGTGCCTATAGAGGGGAAGCATTACATTGCTCAGGGAGGTGTATTCTCCTATTATGAGTTTACTCAGCCTATGGATAAGAGGCTTACTGATGAGGAGTGGCAGGGGTTATTCCCAAAGCCTGGTATGCCAGAGTGGGTAAAGAGTTTAGTAGTAGAGTAATGGAAGATATGGTGGAGTCAAAATCGTTGGGTTGACAAGTAGAGGGAGATGGTTAGACTTACCTATGGTTAAGAAGAGGGAAAGGATTTTTAGGATATCCAAACAGGAATTGATAAAGACTATTAGTAGGAGACCGAAGGGTTTTTTTAAACCCTCAAGGGTTCATAAGAGTAAGAAGATTTATAACAGGAGGAGAGCTAAGCAGGATTTAAGGGAGATTTTAAACACCAATGGCTGATTGCTTGCCGAGGTGGCGGCTATCGTGAAACGCACCGACACCGAGCTTGCCGAGGTGGCGGCTATCGTGAACGCACCGCCACCGAGCTTGCCGAGGTGGCGGAACTGGCAGACGCGCTGGGTTCAGGACTCAGTGGTCGAGAGACCGTAGGGGTTCAACTCCCCTCCTCGGCATTCCCTCGTCGGGTCGTGGATTCTGCGAATTTCAACTCCCCTCAAGTAGAGAGGAGAATCATAGCTATCAGGGCAAGAATTATCCCTATCCCCTGCTTTAGAGTAATAGGTTCCTTTAATAGAAAGGATGCAAGAATTATTGTGATGAGTGGATAGAGGGCAGTGGTGGTAACTACAACAGAAGCCTTACCTCTACTCACTGCAGATAGAAAGAATAGAACACCCAATCCTCCACTCATCCCTGTCAAAATTGCAAAGGTTATCCCCTTAGGATGAACCAAGGGTCTAAATCTTAGAAGAGATAAACTAATTATCCCTATAATAAGGGTTCCAAGGACCTCATAGACAAGAACACTCTTTGGTCTCATATAATTCGTTGCCAGTTTTGAGAAGAAACCCCATAACCCCCAGAGGATTAGAGCAATTATCGCGAATATCCACCAACCCTTCATTCAATTTAAATTATACAATTTTATATCCCTTGTCAAGGATTCTATATCTGAAAGTTAAGCAGAAATTGGTTAGACCGATTGGCTTGACATTTATAGGAAAATGGGTTAAATAGAGATAGGAGGTAAGATGAGGAAGATAATTGTCATAGGGGTGCTATTCTCTATAAGCACCCTATCGGCAGATAAACTCAGGATAGGTCTTAAAGCCGGGCTTAACCACCAGACCTTTGATTCTGGAGAGTGGAATACAAGACCTGGCTCTGGTTTTGGACTCCATTGGGGGTTATCTCTTGAGGCTTACTTAACCCCCTCTCTCCTCCCTGTCCAGTTTGGTATAGAAGGAGAGTTATTGAATCAAAAAGCAAACTATAACTGGGAGACCCCTTTTAAGAGTTATATTGGAAAGAGGTTGAATAACCTTATCATACCCCTTCTTATGAAGGTCAGGGTCGGTATCCCTATGCTTCCAGACTTAGAGACAGGACTTGGACTCTCCCTTATCAGAAATCTATCAGGTCAATGGGGGGTTAAAGGAGAGGGAGGTGAAATATGGCTGGATATGGAAGAGAAGGACCTTCAGACAGACTTGGGATTCCAATTTGAAGGAGAAGCAGGGATAAAGGTAGCTCCACTCTTAAAGGTTACCCCTGGCTTTATCTATCAGAAAAACCTCACCACCGATGATAAGGAGAAAGAGAGTGCAGGTTTCTTCTATTGTGGTATATATCTCTCCTTATAAAATAAGGGGGTAGAATGAAGAAGATATTAATAATAGGTCTGAGTATAGCTGTCTTGGGATGTCATAAAAAAGAGGAGAGGCATAACTATTATCCAGTAGAGATAGGTAACAGGTGGGAATATGAGTTCATCTTCTCTGCTCAATTCAAGATTGGACCCTTAGACAGTGTAATTGTTGATAGTGCTGATGGTTATGTAGAGATTGTAAGGATGGATAGGCTTACATCTGGGGAAGAGGTCTATGTCGACTCTATGGTGTTGAAGCCCAGAAATCCAAACTCCACCTTTATTTCTGAAACCACCTTTGTCTCTTATATAAGAGTAACAGAGGATACTATCTTCACCTATTCAAAGAAGAGTGATACTAAACCCTCGGGTGTAGAGCCTAAGGAGCTGGATGTAGGGGTATCCTGGAAATCTGGCTTACCAGGCTGGCTCGCTCCTGAAGCCCATAACCTATCTGAAGATACAACAGCTACCGCAGAGGTAATAAGCAAAGAGGGGGTGGATTCCTTTCCTGATTGTCTCCACATCAAGTACACCACCAATACAGGAAAACTCATAAATGAGTGGAGGGCTGATAATATAGGGATTGTTAAGATGGAGACATCTTTTGATATCCCCTACCCACCCCTTGTAAATATCCCCCTTACTATCAGGGGTAAACTTGTATCCTATGAGATAAAGGATTAGCTACTCTATTTCAAACCGTCCCTTCTCCCCTTTGATTGTATACTCCTTCCCCTCTATCTCCACCAGAACTCCTGACTCCTCTATCTTAATAACCCTGCATTTTTTGTCAGGGTCTGACTCCCATACCTTCTCATAGATTCTATCCTTGAGTGAGAAGATTATGACCCTCTCCCCTTCTGGATTGACTACAAACTCAAAATTACCATCCTTGTCAAAGTCCAGACCTTTCTTAGGTTTCTCTATCTTTTGGATTTTATCATAAAGAGCCCAGCTTGGGTAAGGGTCTAAGAGATAAGAGAATAATTTCGCCTCTTCCTTGGATTTAAAATAACCCACCCTCAGCTTATGCATCCCCATCTCGTATACAGTATAGTAGCCAATCCCTCTCCTTTTCAATTCCTCTTCTAAGGCAAGAAGGTTATCCTTCTCTATAAAGGCACCTACCTGGAGGGCATAGAGAGAATCAGGAACTCTCTCCTTCTCTATCTTTATATCCCCTGAGATAATCTCATCCCCAGATAGGGCAAGGATTTTATTCTTATAAACCCTGCTTTCTGTTATCTCCTTATCAAAGAATCTCTTCCCGATTATTCTAAAATCTGGAAGTTTGAAGATTACTACCCTTCTCCCTTCTATGGATAAGAGTCTATCCTCTGCAATAGAGATTCTCTCGACTCCATTCCTCTCAATCCTTTTCAATACCTTATAATTATTGGGGTCTATAAGAAATAAGGCAGAATTTCCAGCAACTACCAGATAACTTCCCTTCTGAACTATATCCTTTAAAGGTTGACCAAGGCTTATACTGGTTATAACCTTCCCTTTATTTGGATTATAGACAAAGAGGACAGACCCTGCAATCCCAAGGATTTTCTGATTATAGATAATCGCCCTCTCTATCCCCTTAGGGAATTTGAGTCTCTTAAGCCTTCTGGAGCCAGGCTTAAGAAATCCAAGCCAGGGGTAGTCTCCTCTGATTAGGTATAACCTTCCAGTCTCTCTATCTATTATGGGATATGCCTCCCTGGGTGGTATAGCTATACTATAGAGGGGGCTCAATTTCTTAGCCACATCATAGATGGTAATATCATTGGCTGTAAGTAGATAGAGCCTCTCTCTCTTCTCATCAAGAGCCATTGCATAGGAGTATTTATTTAAAGGGAAGATATCAATAAACTTCCCTGTATTGGGGTCTAACTTAAATATTGCCTGGTCAGTGAGGAGATATATCTCTCTGTTAGAGAGGAGTTGCTTCGGTTTTCCAAAGAATCCTATCTCCTCTTCTAAGGACCCCTTTTCAAGGTTATACCTTGTTATACTTTTATCCTTCAATAAAAAGAGTGAGTTATCCTTGATAACTATCCTATCCGCAGAAAGGGGGAGGGCAAAAATGAGTAGAATTATGGTTCTCATTTTGGGCGGGTGAAAGCACTCTTCAATATCTCAAGCACAAGTTCATCATAGCTCATACCCTCATACCTTGCCTCTGCAGGAAGGTCAGAGAGTTCTGTCATCCCGGGGATGGAGTTTACTTCTAAGAAATAGGGTCTCTTATTATCCTCTACAATCAGGTCCACCCTGGAAAAGCCCCAGCATCCGATAGCCTTATGAGCCGAAAGGGCAAGGGACTGAACCTTCTCATAGACATCCCTCTCCAACCTTGCAGGGATTATGAACTCAGTCTCACCCTCTGTATACTTTGCCTTATAATCATAAAACTCCTGATGCTTGGGCACGATTTCTAAGATGGGGAGGGGTCTCTCATTAAGGATACCCACTGTAGCAATCATCCCCCTTATATACCTTTCCAGGATTATATCCCCAAATCTCTCTTTTGCCTCTTTAAAATCCCTTTTCAGAGAAGCAGGGTCTTTTATTATCCTAACCCCTACACTTGAACCCTCTGCCCTTGGCTTGAGCACCATAGGGAACCCAAACCTCTCCTCTGCCTCCTTAATTTTATCTTCAAGGGATGAGTCCTTAGGGACAAAGATGTAGGCAGGGGTGGGAATTCTATGAGCCTCAAATAACTTCTTTGTAGTAAACTTATCCATACTTATAGCAGAAGCCTCCACTCCTGAACCTGTATAGGGTATGGATAATAACTCCAAAACCCCCTGAACTGTCCCATCCTCTCCTGGTTTACCGTGGAGGATGACAAAGGCGACATCTATCCTCTCCTCTCTTAGCCTATCCATAAAATTATGGTCTACATCAATAAGGACTGCATCAAACCCCTGTCTCTTAAGGGAGTTATAGATATTTTTACCAGATAGCAGAGAGATTTCCCTCTCACTGGACCATCCTCCTGCCAGGACACCTATCCTCTTTCTCTTCAAATCCTCCACCTTAAGAATTTATCCCTAAAATTTATAAAGTCAATGGGGTTTATGGTAAAGGGTAGATACCATATCTCTTCTTAATTAGAT
>CAZWJY010000073.1:0-8746 GCA_964634335.1 uncultured bacterium | reverse complement strand
CAATAGAATCTCTCTGTTACTGGATAAAAGAGAACGACCCAAACCCAGACCATAAAACATGGGCGTGGATGTGCACTTTCTTATGGAAGAAATATCCTTCGGGTGAGTATTATGTAAAGGATGACCTATGGGATATCTGTAAAAATCTGGATGTGATTTGTGTATCCACAGCATGCCTTTTTGATAACAATACCTCTCCAGAAAATATGGAGTCCGTGCAGAATAAATTTAGTGAGGTAGCCGCTAGTTTAGATACGATGTGTAAGAGGCTGAAAGAACACGAAGATGAGAAGAAGTTTGAATGGCATGGTCTGGTTCAAAATTGGAGATGGAGACACTTATGCCGACGGAAAATATGGGAGTGGGATTCTGTCGCCTACGAATGGGTGCCAGTGGAGGGACAACCAGCTGTGGATACCTTTCCATCCTCCAAATGGAATCGCCGGAGATGCACAGAGGAGGAGATGCGCTATCTTACCAATCTTGTCCTTTCAAGAGGTGCAAAGGGGATAACATGGATGTCTTATGCCTCTACAGGGGTTACTATCCCTCCGGAACCGGGTCCTCCCAAGAAAGACTCGACATTACCAGACGGAACTATAGATACTACCTTTACATCCAGAGAGAACTTTTATGGCCTTGTAGATTCTATATATAGAATACCTTACTCTCAAGAAGAAAACAAACCAGAGAAGCTATGCTGGGACAACCCACCTTCAAGTTTCCAGCAAACATGTTATCCTTATGATTGGGTGAAGAATATAAATAGAGACCTTAGGAATCTGGGGCCTGCTTTTAAGGCAATAGAATGGGATACGGCTACGAGTGTAAAAAGCCCATGGAGTAATGGAGAGTGGAATAATGGATTATAAAATATGTGGAAAAGGTGGAATGGGCTAAGAAGCCATCTAATCCCTGGGATAGCTTATGTGCTGAACTTGGGCTTTTTAAGGGTAATGTTGGAAATCCTGACACAACGGCTACAGCTCCAGATTCTTTATATAGAAACTATATTACTGTAGTCAACCGACATACTTTGCCCGGAGATACTGTGAAAATTAACCTTTATTTGAATAAAAGTCTCTTTCCCTTTACTCCCAAATGGGTTATAGATATGAGAAGGTATAAGTATTCTTCTCTTGATGAGAATGACAATGACTGGATAATCAATCACGATGGATGGACCTGGTATCTGGATGTAAGAGACTGGAAACCTTTGCCTGCAATCCAACCAGGAGAAGGAAGACTCTATGCTGTGGTGGATGATGATTATCTTTGGGATATAGCAGGGGCGATAGAGAAATATCCTTCAGGCTCTAAAAGTCGCCCTGCTATGGTCTGTTCTGTAATGACATGGTCTCGTGGAGAACTTTTTAAAAACGGACCGAGAAGAAAGGATGTGGGATATATAAGAGTATACAAAGTTCTTCCCCCAAAACCTGATTCTACCAGAGACTCTATTCTCCTGGTCACACGCTATCCTATGGTTCAAGACTCGTGGGATTATTGGAGACCCCGAGATTGGTCTGAAGAACTTGCCGATTCTTGCTACAAGCCTAAGGAGAAGTTCCCTGTGACAATAGAGGATCTTAACACCGAAGATTATCTCTGTATACTCGCATACAACACTTTGGATGAGTTCATTGGATGTCCAGCTTTTTCTTTGAGTTTTATGCCGAATGAGCTCTCTATATTTCCCTATAAGACTGGACAGCCCTGTCAGGATGGAGGTGGAGACCCAGAAGGGGTATACCACACAGTCTATACAGGAGGGATGGATGATACCTTAGTCTATTATATGCGGTTCATCCCCGGAGATACTATACCAGAGGTGCTCGATACCTTAGGTCTTGGAAAGTATCCTGTGATGCTTTTGAAGAGTCAGGATACTATCTCCTGTGCCTATCTTTCTAAACATGGGGATACCATATACTATCGGATAAGGATAGATTCTCTCTGGAGCCCTCCCTATCCAATTGTGAAGGCAGAGGGAGAGAATTATCTATCAGTCCCCAGGATGGCTCTGGATATAGAAGATACTGTCCATATAACCTTTGCAAGAAAGGTTATCTCTCCAAAACCACCTGATACCATAATTGAATCCCATATCGTCCTCTATTATGGGAAGTTTCATATATTAAACCCTGCAGGAATTACTCTGGAGTATGTATCCAGTTGGAAGCCTGAGAACTTTTTAGAGCCCATCGACCCCTTAGGTGCAGGGATAGCTCTGGGTTATGCAAATCAACCCCACCTGGCATGGGTGGAGAACGGAGAGGGGAAGTATGGGGTGAAACAGGGAAGGAACCAGAGGATAATTAAGCTACCACCAGGAAGTCCAGTATTATCAGTAAGGGTAAAAGATTATCCACCTCCTGAACGGGATTACAAATACTGTATGAATTTAGGCTGGACTGATGGAGAGATAGCTGTGCATGAGATGTTCTATGCAGGGGATACTGTAAAAATCCTGGAAGATACCATATTTACAGGTGAGGGAATTAGAAACTTAGGGGTCTATGGAAGTATCGCCACTTTTGAGAGGGATGGGAATATATTTGTCTCCCTTTATAACCCTTTGGAGCGTAAATGGTCAGAACCAGAAACTCTGGAAAGCACCCCTCTCTCTGCATCCTATCCCCGTATCATAGCACCCATGCAGTATACAGACCCTGAAGGTAATATATCCATAGTTAGATTTGTGCAATGGACCCAGGAGAGGAGGGATTCCCTATATAGGCTTGGAGGAGATATAAGGAGGTATGAGGATAGAGGGGAGTATGGAGTTACTCCTTACTGCTACTTAAGATTAGGAACAGAGAAACCCACACCTTTTACTACCTGGAGGGATAGCTTTGAGGTATATGGGGATTATATGAGGGTAGATATAGGGGTGGATTCCCTTGTCTATTATCTCCCTTTGGTTGATTCTACAGGTAGGAACCGAATATTCTTAGAGTTCTATAGACCACCTGATACTCTTGGGGGTGATTGGATGATAGGATTGGAATTGAATGGTGAAATAGTTAAAGACTCTATAGTTATCTATCCTGGTGAACCTTTGAGGGTCTTTGAGTGGATACCACCAGAGATTCTCTCTTCTGGGGAGCTTAAGATAAAGCTATTAAAGAGGAGCGGTGATTTTATACCCTGCTCAAGAATAATGCTCTCAAGGTTTGAACTTGAAGAAGGTATGGCAAGTATGTCTGGAATGGAAGAGGTTGGGGTTATCCCAAAAATCTTTAAGCTCTACCAATCCTATCCAAACCCTACGACAAAGACTGCGGTTATTAGATTCCAGATTCCTGTTAAGACTTCTGTATCTTTAAAGATATATGATATAACAGGGAGGCTTGTGAGGACCTTAACCAGAGCCCAGAGCCTGGAGCCCGGGGTCTATACTGTGGAATGGGATGGGAGGAGTGATAGGGGTCTAAGGGTCCCTGCAGGGGTATACTTCTATAGACTCAAGACAGAGGAATACAGAGCTGTAAAAAAGCTTGTCTGGGTAAAGTAAGCTCTGATAGAGAAAGTTTGTAATCCTTGACAACACTTTAATTTGAGATAGAATGAAAATATGTGGGTATACTTTTTAATAACCCTTCTGGGTGTAGATTTTAAGAATATTAGAATAAATAGTGATGATACCAGAGAGGTCCAGAATGAAGAGCAGATATGTATAAACCCTTTAAATAGTAAAAACCTTGTTGCTATATGGAGAGATTTCAGGCTGGGCTATCGAAGGGTAGGAGTAGGGTATAGTTTGGATGGAGGACTCTCCTGGAGAGATGACCTGATTGAGGGCACACCCTATACTAAGGATAGCGACCCCGGACTTACTTATGATAGTGAGGGTAACTTCTATGCAGTGATTCTCTCCTTTGAATCTATCACAGAACCTAATGGTATCTTCCTTTATAAATCCCAAGATGGGGGAAAGACATGGGTGGGTCCTTTTACTGTTGTGGATGGGGTTAAAGGGGTTTTTGAGGATAAGGAACTTATAGCCTGTGATAGAACCGATAGTCCATATAAAGGGAATCTATATGTGAGCTGGACAAGGTATTCTGGAGAAGGTGTTAGTGATATCTTCTTTACCAGGTCTACTGATGGAGGAGAGACCTTTGAAGAGCCTATAAGGGTGAATGACTATCCTGATGTCCAGTGGTCAGTCCCCTGTGTAGGAAAGGATGGGACTGTATATGTAGCCTGGCTAAAGTGGGCTTATGGGGCTCCTTTTATGATGCTGGATAAGTCTACCGATGGCGGTCTGCTTTTTGGAAAAGATATAATCATAACTCCTATCCATTTTGGATATGGTGAATTAAAAGGGGGCATAGGAGTCTTCTCCTACCCTGCCTTAGATGCAGATATCTCAGACTCTCCTTATTCAGGGAATCTCTATATAGCCTATGCAGACTATGGAAAGAATGGGGATTTGGATATATACTTCATAAAATCTACGGATAAGGGGGAAAGCTGGACAGCACCTAAGAGAATAAACGATGACCCTGTAGATTCAAAGGCTGACCAGTTCCATCCCTGGCTCTGTGTGGATGAGAAGGGGGTTATAACTGTTGTCTTTTATGATAGAAGGAATGACCCTGATAATTTAAAGATGGATGTCTATCTTACCCAGTCCTTTGATGGAGGGGAGACCTTTACAAAAAATGTGAGGGTTACTGATGTATCTTCAGGACCCACACCACTCCATACTATGGCAGGACTTATGGGTGAGTATATAGGTGTAGCGGTGAGGGATGGGATAGTCCACCCTGTATGGACAGACTGGCGAGAAGGAGACCAGAATGTATATACAGGCGTTCCCTCAATAGGGATAGAGGAGAAGAGGGTGAAACCCCTACAGAGGATTAATCTCTCTCCAAACCCCTTTAAGGAGTTTACAGTTATTAGCTTCCAGTTGCCAGCAAAGATGGATGTAAGTCTTAAAGTCTACGATGCTACTGGTAAATTGGTAAGGGTCCTTCTCAGAACCCAGAGTCTAAGACCTGGGGTTTATAATGTGAAGTGGGAGGGAAAGGACCTACCCTCAGGCATCTACTTCTATGAGTTAGAATTATCAGGAGAGAGAATAAAAGGAAAGGCGGTAAAATTATAATGATGTAATTGTCCAACACATATTGACCACCTTAGTAGAGGGTGAAAGGTCTCCAGAAAGGCGTAGAGTCCCAAAATTGGTCATTTCTTAACTATTTAACGAGCTGTAGCAGAGATAGAACCACTCTTTTGTCAGTGACTCACAAGCAATAACTTTGCAACACTGGCTTGACATATGCCCTTTTTATGGTATTATTTAAGATTAAAGAGATAAAAGGGGGTAAGAAATGGATGAAAAGAGTATGAATATACTCAAAGATAGGTTAGAAGAGAGGGATTACCAGAAACTTATGGAGATAGATAATCCCAGAGTCCATCAATTTATCGCCAAATATATAGAACTCTGTAACCCGGATAAGGTCTTTGTATGCACTGACTCACCCGAGGATATTGAATACATCAGAGAATCGGCGATAAGGAACGGAGAGGAAGCTCCCCTTGCTATAGAGGGTCATACTGTCCATTTTGATGGTTATTATGACCAGGCAAGGGATAAGGCGAATACAAAGTTCCTTGTGCCTAAGGGAGTTGACCTGGGTCCGAATTTAAATACCATCGATAAGGATGAAGGGCTTAAGGAAATCCATGAGATTCTTAAGGATATTATGAGAGGTCATGAGTTATATGTGAGGTTCTTCTGTTTAGGACCCACAAACTCAGAATTTTCTATACCCTGCATTCAACTCACCGATTCAGCCTATGTGGCACATAGTGAAACATTGCTCTATAGACTGGGATATGAGGAGTTTAAAAGACAGGGAAGGTCTGCACGCTTTTTTAAGTTTGTCCATTCTGCAGGAGAACTTGATGAGAGGAAAACGAGTAAGAATATTGATAAACGGAGAGTATATATCGATAATGAAGATGAGACTGTCTATTCTGTGAATACCCAGTATGGAGGCAATACCATCGGTCTTAAGAAACTTGCTATGAGACTGGCTATATACCGTGCATCAAAAGAGGGTTGGTTAACAGAGCATATGTTTGTTATGGGTGTCCATGGACCAAATAATAGAGTCACCTATTTTACAGGTGCTTTCCCATCTCTGTGTGGGAAGACATCAACCTCTATGATACCTGGAGAGACGATAGTGGGGGATGATATAGCCTACCTTCGGAAAAGGAATGGGAAGGTATACGCAGTAAATGTAGAATCCGGGATGTTTGGAATAATAATGGGTATAAATGCTAAGGATGACCCCATAATATGGAAGACCCTTCATTCACCCAATGAGATTATATTCTCCAATGTGCTTGTGGGTGAGGATAATAAACCCTACTGGCTTGGAATGGGCGAGGAGATTCCCAAGAAGGGGATTAACCATTCAGGAGAATGGACCCTTGGGAAGAAGGATGCAGAGGGTAATGAGATACCACCCTCTCATAAGAATGCAAGATTTACCTTAAGATTGGAAATCTTAGAGAATGTAGACCCAAAACTCCATGACCCTGAGGGTGTGGAGATAGGGGGGATAATCTATGGAGGTAGAGACTCAGATACATGGGTTCCTGTGGAGGAGTCCTTTGACTGGATTCACGGGATAATAACCAAGGGAGCATCCCTTGAATCAGAAACTACGGCAGCTACCCTTGGAAAAGAGGGGGTTAGGAAATTCAATCTTATGTCAAATTTAGACTTCGTATCTATCCCTTTGGGCAGATATATAAAGAATAACTTAGACTTTGGGACTTCTATAAAAGACCCACCCCGCATCTTCTCTGTAAATTACTTCCTGAAAGATGAGAATGGAAACTTCCTTAATGAGAAGACAGATAAGGCAATCTGGCTTAAATGGATGGAGTTGAGGGTGCATAGAGAGGTTGGGGCAATAGAGACCCCTACAGGCTTTATACCAAAATACGAAGACCTCAAGAGGTTATTCAAAGAGATTCAGGGAAAGGATTATTCTAAGGAGGATTACATTAAGCAGTTCACCCTTAGAGTGCCTGAAAATTTAGCAAAAGTAGATAGGATAGTAAAAATCTATAAGACAAAGGTTCCTGATACACCACCCATCCTCTTTGAAGTATTGAAGGAGCACCGCCAAAGGCTTGAGAAGGCAAGAGAGAGATACGGCGATTATATTCCACCAGATAAGTTCCAGCAAAGAAAATGAGGTGCTATTCTTTAATGTCTCTTCCTGCCTATCCTTGCTGCCAGTATACTCACCTCATAAAGAGCAAGAAGGGGAAGGGCTAAGAGGAGCATAGTTATAAAATCTACAGTAGGGGTGAGCACAGCAGCAAGGATAAAGATTACTACCACTATTGTTTTGTGATGCTTTCTTAAAGTCTCCTCTTCCACTATCCCTGTCCTAACAAGAAAGAAGACTATGAGAGGGAGTTGGAATAATAGTCCTGAAAATAGCAGGAGCCAGAATACAAAAGTGAAATACTTGGAGAGGTTCATAAGGGGTTGAACACTTTCACTCCCAAAGGACAATAGAATCTTTATACCAGTTGGCAGGATTAAGAAATAGGCAAACCCAGCTCCTGCCAGGAAGAGGAGATAAGCGATAGAGATGATAGGAACTGCATATCTACGCTCCTCCTTTTTTAGGGCTGGGGATATAAAGAGCCAGAGCTGATGGAGGAGGAGAGGTAAAGAGAAGACAACTCCCAATCCAATCCCGATTTTGATTCTTATAAGAAATGCCTCAGGAGGGGCAAAGAAGTAGAGGCTCTTTACAGGTTTACTCAGAATCTCCAATACCCTTCCACTCAATATATACCCTCCTATTGAACCCAGGAAAATAAAGCCTAAGGAGATAAGAATCCTCTTGCGGAGTTCTGAGAGGTGTTCTAAAAAGGACATCCTCTTCTCTCTCATATCTCACTATACATAATAGAGGGAAGGCGTCAATCCTGATTATAGATATAGCTCAGGTTTTTGGAACTTTTAATGGTCATTGGGAGGAGCATAGTCGGAGGGCGTGGCAATCTCGGTCTCAAAAGTCCTCTCCCCTGTCATTGCGAGCCCCTGTGAAATAAGAGATAACGCTTATGGGAGAGTAGAAAGAAAGGTATATTCTCCTCACAATAATGTAAGACCAACTGCTATGCTCTATTTCACAGGGGCGCGGCAATCTCGGTTTCAAAAGAGATTAATTTGTGGGTAAGTCTAAGACCACACGAACTTGACATTTAAGAGAAATTAAGTGGCTGATAAAGAGGAGTTTGGAGGTGATGGATGCATAAGTTGCTTGCAATAGTTCTCTTTATAATAGGCACCTCCTGGCTCTATGCCTGGGAGAGAACCTATGGAGGGAGTGAAAGTGAAGAAGGTTTCTGCGTCCAGGAGACCTTTGATAAGGGTTATATCATGGTAGGCTTAACCTGGTCATACGGGACGGCTGGGAAGAGTGATGTCTACCTCATAAAGACAGACTCCCTTGGAAATTCAGAACCAGCGGTAGGAGAGATGTCTGAAAGAGAACCCTCTTTCTCTCTATAACCCCAAACCCTGCAATAAATGAAACAATAATTAGATTTGGAGGTAGAACCCTTAAACCTTCAAGGCTATCTCTCTATGATATAAACGGAAGGAAGATAAATGAACTATGGAGAGGAAGGCTTAATAAAAGAGAACTCCCTTCAGGGATATACTTCCTCCAGTTAGAAGCAGGGG
>CAZWJY010000072.1:6546-8799 GCA_964634335.1 uncultured bacterium | reverse complement strand
GTAGAGTCTTAGGGTATCGTCACCACGAGCAGAAGCAGCGAGAAGTCCCCGTAGAGGAACTGAATATTGGATCATAGTATCTCTCTCCCATCTTCCATTCCTAAAGGTAAACTCCCAAAGAGATGAATTGGCTATTATATAAAGCCTTGCTGTGTCGTCATTACGAGCTTTAGCCAGTGCCATTCCACGGATAGATGATGGAAGGCTACATATTTGAGTAGTATACCAGCTACCATCCGAATAGGTAACTTCCTCTATGGTA
This sequence comes from uncultured bacterium, assembly GCA_964634335.1. Classification (GTDB taxonomy): domain Bacteria; phylum Hydrothermota; class Tepidihabitantia; order CAYHGV01; family CAZWJY01; genus CAZWJY01. The sequence goes on along the minus strand of CAZWJY010000072.1, from coordinate 8,537 downwards.
TTATCTGCCCAGCAATAGAGACGGTTTGTATCATCATTTCTTCCTTTCCCTATGGTTATAGCAATAATAGGCTTATCAAAGTTGACAATCTCTTTTACCTTCCACCCTCCCCATCCCTGGCTTACCAGTCCTGCCAGGGCTATAATAAAAGCCATTCTCTTCATCCCTCACCCCCTTTATTAAAAAATAAGAATCCTTTCCCAAAAATCAAGTTCCTTAAATCCATCCACGCCAGGTGCCATCACTTTTAATCTTTCGCAAGTAGATGTCCAAGCCATCTTTCTTGAATATCTTCCCACCATCTGGACTTAGTCCTTGAAGATATTCCACAGGTTGATGAGGTTAGCCATTTCTCAAATACTATCCATATCCTCCCTTTATCATCTATAACTATTTGATGATAGTCTTGAGAAGTAGTATCCTCTACTACTGGTACATCCCAAATCCTCTTGCCTGTCTTTCCATCTACTCTGGTAGCCCTGAGTTTAGGGTCTCAGGCTTTGTATCATCCTCAGGATTTGTAGTTATGGGAAACTCCCAAAGCTAAAACTGAGGAGTATAAGAGATAACCAGATAATCTTCCTCTGTCAATCCCCATATCTTTATAGCCTTCTCCTTTTTAAAGGTAAATAGGGGTTCATACTTAAGGTTATAGTTAGAAATCCCATTTTGTTACCCTTGAGTCATAAGCCCTCACCATACTATCTATTTTAAATCAGGACTGTATCCTTGACATCTCTTTAAGATAGAGTAAACTTTTTAAAGGAGGAAATATGGCACTTACTGCTTTGGAAATTCGTAAACAGGAGTTTAAAAGGATAATGAGAGGTTACTCCCCTATTGAGGTAAGGAGATTTCTTGAGCTTATAGCCTCAGAGGTGGAGAGACTTACCAGAACAAATATAGAGCTCAAAGAAAGGGTCAGAGAACTTGAAGCTAAGGTTAAAGAGTATGAAGGTAAAGAGAATCTCCTTAAGGAAGCCCTTACCACAGCTCAACAGACAGCTTCAAGGATTAAGGAGGAGGCAAGGAAAGAGGCTGAAGAGATTCTTCAGGAGGCAAGGGAATATACAAAGACACATCAATCTCAACTCACCCAGGATATAGAGGAACTGAAGGAGAAGAGGAGAAGATTTATAGCAGACTTTAGAGCTTTGCTTGAGTCCTATCTTACAACCTTAAATCAGATAGAGAGTGAAGAGAAGAATCCTTGAGTCTTTGGAAGGGATTAGAAAAAGGACTCAAAAGAGTCCGAAGATAGGGATAATCCTTGGGACAGGTCTTGAGAGTATATCAGATGAAGTAGCGGAGCCTCTTGCTATCCCTTATGCAGATATACCCCATTTCCCTCAGCCTACAGTTCACATTGGGAGATTGATATTTGGAAAGATAGAAGGGAAGGATGTGGTAGTAATGCAGGGGAGGGTTCATTACTATGAGGGCTATCCCCTTAAAGAGGTCACCTATCCTGTTATGGTTCTCTCCTTCCTGGGTGTGAAGAGCCTTATTATATCTAATGCGTCTGGTGGATTATCTAAGGAGTTTAACCCCTCTGATATTATGGTAATAACAGACCATATCAATTTTATGGGAGATAACCCTTTGAGAGGAGAGAACGACCCTGAATTGGGTCCAAGATTCCCTGATATGTCAAACTGTTATGATAGGAGACTTATCGAGATTGTTCAGGAGGTGGCAGAGGATAAGGGGATTATTTTACATCGGGGTGTCTATGTAGGGGTTATGGGTCCATCCTTAGAAACAGCGGCAGAGTATAGACTCTTTAAGAGAATGGGAGCGGATGCTGTTGGGATGTCCACGGTGCCTGAAGTAATTGTGGCAAGGTATAGAGGGATGAGAGTCCTGGGTCTCTCTGTGATTACGAATGTGGCTGACCCTGATAATCTTAAACCCACTACCCAGCAGGATGTGGTAGAGGCTGCTAAAAGGGCATCTTTTAAACTCTCCACTCTTATTAAAGGGGTTATAGC
>CAZWJY010000072.1:0-6536 GCA_964634335.1 uncultured bacterium | reverse complement strand
CTCAAAAAAGGATAGGGCTATAGAGAAAGCAAGGGGTTGTTTGGAGAAGAGGTATTATCAACTTGCTATCAATAAACTCAAGCCATATGAAGGGGATAAGGACCCTGAGGTTCAGTGGCTTCTTGGAAATGCCCTTTTAGGAGAGGATAGGTTTGAAGAGGCTTCCTATAGGTATGAGCTTGCTATAAAGATAGACCCCTCTTATAAGGAGAGCGTTGCTGTAAGTTATGCAAGGAGAGGGGAAGAGTTGGGAAGGGTGGGTTCCTATGACCAGGCTATCACTTTATATAAAAAGGCGATCTCTTATTCTTCAGATAACCCTGAATATCCTGTTAGGCTTGGGGATCTCTATCTAAGGACTGAAAGGTTTGGGCTTGCCTCCTTAAGTTATGAGAGAGCCATAAAAATTACAAAGGACTCTCTCCTCCTTAAGAGGATTTATGAGAATCTTATAAAGTCCTATATGGGGGCAGGAGAGCTTTCAAGAGCCAGTATTATCGCTCTTCAGGCTTTGAATAAGGGGTTTCACACCCTATCCTATATCGCTGGAGAAGTATTTTACAAGTACGGTCTTTTCCTCTTTAAAAGAGGTAGACTGGATAGTGCCCTTGTTCTGCTTAAGAGGGTTATAGACCTCAACGCTCCTGTAAGGCTGATAGATGATGCAGAGTTCCTAAGAGGAGAGATATGGTTCAGAAAAGGAGAGTATAAGAAAGCGGAACGCTTCTACTCCCAGGTTCTAATATTGAACCCCTTCTTTCAGGATTCTACAAGGGCTAAGGCTGAGGAGAGGCTCTCTCTAATAAGGAGGCTTAAATGAAGAGACTTCTCCCTCTCTTCATCATCTTCAGTTTATGTGCAAAGCGTCAGGAGTTTTCTCCAAAGACAGCGAGGGAGGCTTTTGAGTTTGCTATGGAAGAGTTTAATAATAAACATTATTCAAGAGCTGCTCAGCTTTTTGAGGACTGCACCTTTAAATTTCCTATGAGCAGGTATACCTCTGATGCCCAATTCTATCTTGCAGAGTGTTATTTCTTATCCCATAACTATGATAAGGCATCAACTGAATATGAATTTTTCATCCACAACTTTCCCTCCTCCTCCCATTATGAAGAGGCTTATTATAAATTGGGTCTATCCTATTTCTTATCATCACCTCCTCCACAGAAGGACCAGGATAGGACAAGGAAGGCAAAAGAGATAATAGAGAAATTTATTAAAAATTTTCCTGAGAGTAAATTCTCAGAAGATGCAAAAGAGTGGCTTAAAAAGATAGAGGAGAAGCTGGCAAGGAGGAATTATGATGCTTTCAAGCTCTATTTAAGATATGATGAGCTTACATCCGCCCTTGTCTACTTAGACTATTTGAGAGAGAAATACCCTGATACCCCATCCAGGTGGAGAGCAGAGTGGGAGTTGGCTCAATACTATGAGGGGAAAAAGGAGTATGGGAAGGCAGAGGAGATATATCGAACTATTACTCAAGGAGACAATAAATTTAAAGAGAAGGCAAGAGAGAGAAAGGAGAGATTGAGATGCAGATAGGAGTCTTTGGAGGGGGTTTTAACCCTCCCCATATAGGACACCTTATAGCCTGTGAGATAGTAAGACAGAAACTTAAGTTGAATAAGGTAATCTTTATCCCTACCTTTTTCCCTCCCCATAAAAGGATAAAGACCCCTTTCCATCATAGGGTTAAGATGACAGAACTGGCTATCGAAAATAACCCCTATTTTTCTGTATCAGACATTGAAAAGTCTCTTGAGGTTCCATCCTTTACCTTCAGAACCCTAAGGGAATTACAGAAGCGATATCCTGAAGATGAGCTCTATCTGATTATGGGGGCTGATGAGCTTAGGGATTTTAATAATTGGGAATCACCAGAGGAGATTTTAAGGATTGCAAAGATAGTGGTTCTATATAGACCAGGTTATAGGATAATAGAAGAGCTCCCCAGGAGTGTTATCCTTTTGGAGATACCCCTGATAGGGATCTCCTCAACTCAACTGAGGGAATGGATAAGGGAGAAGGTGACGGTGAAATATCTTATTCCAGATAAGGTTCTGGATTATATAAGGGAAAATAGGCTTTATGAAGATATGCATAGCATCTGACCCTTATTATCCCTATCCATCAGGGGTGTCAGAGTATACCCATCACCTTGCTAAATATTTGAGGAAATTCGGACATCAGGTAAAAATCCTTACTACCCATTATCCAGGGGAGGAAGAGGAGGAGGGGGTAGAGAGGATAGGAAGGGTCTTCTATATACCTATGAATAAATCCTTTGCCACCTGTTCAGTGGGTATGGAGATTCCTCTGAAGGTAAAGGAGTTTCTAAAGAGGGAGAGGTTTGATATAGTCCATATGAACGGTCCATTTCCACCCAGTATCTCCTTCTTTGCTCTCCATTATTCAACATCTGTGAATATCTCCACTTTTCATTCTACAGGCTTTCGGTTTTTTAAATCAGGCTCATTTATTGTGAGGAGACTCTTTAAGAGGTATATTGAAAAACTCCATGGGCTTATAGCTGTTTCACCTACTGCAAGGGATACAATCTCTCCTTATATACCCGGAGAATATGAGATAATCCCTAATGGAGTAGATGTGGAGAGGTTCAATCCAGGGGTAGCTCCACAGGAGGAGTTTAAGAATGAGAGGAGAAAAATTCTTTATCTTGGGAGATTGGATAGGAGGAAAGGTCTTGTAGAGCTTCTGAGGGCATTTCCTCTAATAAAGCGAGAGATTCCTGATGCCTTCTTAATTGTAGTGGGAAAGGGTCCTTTGGAAAAGGAGTGTAAAAGACTTGCTAATTCCTTAGGGCTCTCTGACTCTGTCCTATTTAAAGGCTTTGCTCCATCTTCTGATATCCCTTCTTATTATGCCTCCTGTGATCTCTACTGCTCACCCGCCCTTGGAGGGGAGTCCTTCGGGATTGTCCTCTTAGAGGCTATGGCAGTGGGTAAACCTGTGGTCGCATCAAGGATAATAGGCTATGATACTGTGATAAGGGATGGATACAATGGACTACTATTTAACCCAGAAGAACCCGAGGATATAGCCAGAACCATCTTGAGAGTATTGAAGGATAGAGAATTGAGAGAGGGTTTGATTAAAAATGGGCTTGAGTTTGTAAAAGAATATGCCTGGGAAAGGATAGCAAGGAAGATAGAGGGCTTCTATTTTGAGACTATGAAGAGGACCGGAATTTAATTTATGAGAAGGTGGCTCTCAGTTGTTTTACTCGCTACCCTATCCTTTGGAGGGTGCAAGAGGAGAAGTTCTGTTAGGATTGCTATAATGACAACCGCTGACCTTCAGAGTTATATAATTCCTCATAATGCTGTAATTGATGGTGAGACACTTAAAGTGGGTGGACTCGAACGGATTGCCTCGGCAGCAGAACAGGTTCGGGAGGAGGTTGATGGCGCTCTCCTCCTCTCCTCAGGAGATGACCTGCTTGGTCCACTCTTCTCCCTGTTCCATGGTGAACCAGAAATGAGAGGTATGACCCTTGCGGGTTATGATATTGTTACCCCTGGCAATCATGAGTTCGATAATGGGGTTGAGGTGTATAAAACCAGTCTTGGGTTTGCAGGCTTTGATGTAGTATCTGCCAATTTAATTATTGATGATAAAGAACTTGCAGATAGAATCAGACCCTATGTGATTAAAGAGGTTGCTGGTGTTAGGATTGGTATCTTTGGTATGATGACACCCGAGCTCTTACGAATATCTAATCCGTCCGGAGGTGGGGTGGATGTAAATCAAGATATTGTTTCGGTTGCTAAAAGTATAGTGGATGAACTGAAAGATAGAGGGTGTGATATTATAATCGGCTTGACCCATATTGGTGCTAAACTTGACCGCAAGCTTGCACAGGAGGTAAAGGGGATAGATATCATTGTAGGCGGTCATGACCATAAATATGTATATGATAAGGTGGGTAATACCATAATTGTGCAGGATGGGGCAAAGGGAGAATATCTTGGAGTCCTCAGATTTATATTCCAGAATAGTGAGATTGTAAACCCTGAATGGCAGAGGGTTCTACTCGACTCAACAGTTGGCTATGACCCTGAGATTCAAAGACTTATGGGAGATTATATGAAGAAGTATAATGATAGGCTTGGTGAAGTGATTGGTGAATCAGAGGTTGACCTTGATGCACGCAAGGATATAGTCAGGAGTAGGGAATCGAATATTGGTAACCTGATAGCAGACTCTTGGCTTGACTGGTTTAAAGATGCAGAGATTGCTCTGGTCAATGGTGGCTCAATTCGTGGTGATAGGATATATCCTGCAGGTCCCATAACCTATCTCACAGTCAATGAGATTCTACCCTTCAGGAATGAGGTAGTAGAGGTAAAAGTGAATGGTTCTGATTTGAAGCAGGTACTTGAAGTCTCAGCATCTGCATTGAGAATTGGAAATGATGGATGCCCGGATAGTTGTAGAGCACCCACAGGGGGTTTCTTGCAGATTGGGGGTCTTAAGATAACCATAGATACCACCCAGCCTCCCTTTTGTGCAGTCTATTCAGGTAAAGAGATTAAAGAGATAATCAACCCTGGCTCACGAATTGTGGATGTTAAGGTTTATAAGGATGGGATATGGACCCCCCTTGATTCATCAACAATCTATACGATTGTTATAAATGGCTGGCTTGCAGAGGGGGGCGATGGTCATTATATCTTTTCAGATGATAATATTGAGAAAGAGTTCACTACAGTAATTACGACTGATATCCTTGTAAATTATATCCAACAGAATACACCGATTTCACCCAGGGTTGAGGGGAGGATAAATTTTAATCCCTATCCTGAAAAATGAGGGAGGGGCAGTCTCTCAGGTTGATTCACTCACACCTCTCTTTACCCTCATATCCTTTACCTGAAGTTCTAACTGGGTTTTGCCAAGATAGGTATTCTCATCAAATTGATAGAGGATATCTAAGAAACCCTTCTTTCCTATCTGGAGGTTTGTAATCTCACCACTTCTGCCAAAGGCTATCGCAGGTAGGACTCTCTCCTTCTCCCTTACCTTGAATTTTAGATGACTATTCTTCACTACTCTTGGGCAACCCACAACCTCTAATCCTAAGGAGACAAAGACAGGCTGAGGGTTTTCTACTCCAAAGGGTTCAAACTTTGCTAAGGTTTTTAAGAGTCTCTCATCTATATCGTATAGGGAAGCTATTACATCAGCAAATAACTTCTTCTCATATATCTCTTCTGGAAGGGATGAGGCATAATCATTCATAGCCTGTTCAAAGGAGAGGAGATTCTTCCTCTCTATCAGAACCCCTGCTGCATACTTATGTCCTCCAAAACTTAAGAGATAGGATTGACAGGATTTGAGTGCCTCATATAGATGGAAGCCAGGTATACTCCTCCCTGAACCCTTAGCAATATCTTCTTTTAGAGAGAATAGGATAGTAGGTCTTACAAATCTTTCAGAGATTCTTGATGCCACAATTCCTATCACCCCTTCATGCCAGGTCTCATCCCCCAGGACTATTACCCTTTTCTTCTCCAGATCCATCTTCTCCACAATCTGGGTGGCAGACTGGAGGATGGAGTCTTCTATACTCTGACGTTCTCTGTTCTCCTTATCCAGTTTCTGAGCTATCTCTTCTGCCTCTTCCTCATCCTCTGTAATTAAGAGTTTTACAGCCTTTTCTGCATCAGAGAGTCTTCCGGAAGCGTTTATCCTTGGACCTATAATGAAACTTATATGGTAGGTAGATATATCCTGATTCTCTAAACCTGATACTTTTAGCAATGCCCTGAGTCCTATCTTCTTTGTTCTCTTTATAGCCATAAGTCCATATTTAACCAGTATTCTATTCTCATCTATTAGAGGGACTACATCTGCAACAGTTCCCAGGGCTACAAGGTCTAAGTGGTCATAGAGGAATTGGGGAAATCTTCCAAGGGTTGCAATTACTCCCCAGGCGAGCTTATAGCTCACACCTACTCCTGCAAGTCCATCAAAGGGATAGGTAGAATCTCTCCTTTTAGGGTTTATAAGGGCATAAGCCTCTGGGAGTCTCTCCTTTGGTTCATGGTGGTCACACACTATCACACTTATCCCCAGTTGATTAGCCAGTTTTATCTCTTCAAAGGCTGTTGTTCCACAATCCACAGTGATGATTAAGGAGATACCTGCCTCTTTTGCATAAAGGACTCCTTCCTTAGAGAGTCCGTATCCCTCTCTTATTCTGTGAGGGATATAGAACAATGGTTTTGCTCCCAAATCTTTCAAGAGATACCATAGAAGGGAGGTAGAGGTTACGCCATCCACATCATAATCTCCATAGATAAGGATCTTCTCGCCCCTTTTTATAGCAGAAGCTATCCTTTCAACAGCCTTATCCATATCAGGGAGCAAAAATGGGCTGTGGAGGTCCTCCAGCTTTGGGGAGAGGAACTTAAGTATCTCCTCCTTAGTTCTATATCCTCTCTGGAAGAGGATACGTAGGGCTAAGGGGTGGAGATTAAGACCGGAGGGGTTTAGGTTTTGGGGTTGGG
>CAZWJY010000071.1:0-8963 GCA_964634335.1 uncultured bacterium | reverse complement strand
ATCTGGAGTAAGAGGTTGAATAATACCCCCCATTAGCCAGACTGAATAATAGAAGAGATAGTATTTGCCAATTCACCAAACTCCTCCACAGTTAAAGTCTCTGCCCTCCTCTTGAGGTCAATCCCTGTTATCTTCTGGATGTCTGATAGCTGGGAAGGGGTAAGACCAAAGGTTGATTTTAGTCCATTGGATAGAAATTTCCTGCGATAGGTAAAGGACGCCCTGACTACTCTGAAAAAGAAATCCTCATCCTTAACCTCTACCAAGGGCTTCTTTCTCTTTATAAACAGAAGAGAAGAGGAGGAGACTTTTGGACAGGGAGAGAAGAATGGAGGGGGTATGGAGAAGAGCTTCTGAGCTTCTGTATAGAGCCTCACAGCAATGGTGATAGAACCATACCTCTTTGTATTTGGAGGGGATAGAATTCTCTCTGCAAACTCTTTCTGAAGGGTGAGAACCATTTTTTCCCATATCTCTCTGGATTTAAATAGCTTAAAGAGTAGAGGGGTAGTAAGAGAATAGGGGATATTTCCAATTATCTTTACCCTATCAAAAGAGGAGAGGTCAAGCTTTAATATATCCTCATTTATTATCTCTACATTCCCAAATTCTCTGGTCTCTTCCTTCAGATTTTCTATCAGCCTCTCATCTATCTCCACTGCATATACTCTCTTTGCAATAGGGGCGAGCCTTTTTGTAATTATTCCCTTCCCTGCTCCTATCTCCAATACATTCTCATCCCTTTTAATATCAAGGGCATCTACCATCCTCTGGGCTATCCTATCTGATTTTAGGAATATCTGACCCAAAGACCTCTTGGGTCTAAATCCCAAAACAGTTCTCTCCATTCTTCTGGGTAATCTCTCTTATATCTATCCCCTTAATCTCTGAAACCTTATCTGCTATATAGGTTAGATATGCGGGTTCATTCCTCTCCCCTTTTTTTGGGTGGGGTGGAAGGAGGGGAGAATCTGTCTCGATTAGAAGTCTGTTGAGAGGGGTCTTCCTTACCAGTCCCTCAAGCCTTTTTGAACCATAGGTGATAGGACCTGCGAAAGATATATAGAGTCCCAGAGATAAAGCCTCCTCCATATCCTCCTCCTTGCCTGAAAAGCAGTGGAGGGCTCCATTGAAATACTCTTCCTCTTTAAGTATTCTCAGAGCCATTTTATGAGCCTCTCTTATATGAATAGACATAGGGAGTTTAAATCTCTTTGCCATCCTTACCTGTTCTCTGAATAGTCTGAGCTGATTCTCTTCTCCTGCATATCTTTTATAGAAGTCGAGTCCTATCTCCCCTATTGCCACTACTCTATTCTTTAAGATGAGCTCTTCTATCTCTTTAAGATTCCAATCCCTATCAGCCTCATGAGGATGGATACCAACTGCAGCATATATACCCTCATAATCTTTTGAAAGTTCTATACATTCTCTACTGGAGTGGATATCCCATCCACAGCAGAGGATATGTTTCACTCTCTTCTCCTTAGCCCTCTCTATCATACGATTTCTATCCTTATCAAAGGCTTTATCAGTGAGGTGAGTATGGGTATCAAACATCTAAGATACTTCTGAACCTGGTGACACCTCCTTATCTGTAGTCAGGAGGGATATATTCTCTCCATCAACGGCAGCTAAGAGCATTCCCTGAGACTCTATCCCTCTTATCTTTGTAGGCTTGAGGTTTACTAACAGGACTATATTTTTGCCTAAGAGCTCTTGTGGTTTATAACTCTTGGCGATTCCGGCAACGAGTGTTCTCCTCTCCTTACCGATATCTACTTCTAAGAGTATCAGTTTCTCTGTTCCTTCAACCCTTTCTGCTTTTGTCACCTTTCCTATCCTTATATCCAGTTTTTTAAAATCGTCGATAGTTATCTCCATTTTTCCTCCTTTCAATTTTGCTATCTGTAATTTAATCCTTTCCTCCTCTATCTTGGAGAAGAGGATTTCTATATTTCTTATCTCTGGAGGGAGTGTAGGATTTTTTGCCTCCTCCCATCTCCTATTGCCAAGACCCAACATACTTTTAATCTTTAAAGAGGTAAAAGGGAGGTAGGGTTTTAATAGAATCTCTAAGGAGGAGATGAGTTTGAAACAGGTAGATATTGTAGCCTTGCACCTTTCGGGCTCTTCAATTCTTGTGCTCCAGGGTCTTTGATAATCAAAGTATCTGTTCCCTTCTGACACAAGTCTCATTATCTCCTTTATCCCATTCTTTATCTCAAATCTCTCAATAGACCTTCCGACTTCTTCTACCACGGTATTTATAAGGGAGAGAAGCTTTCTATCATCCTCTGTATAACTCTTCGGTTCTGGAATTCTGCCTGAGTAGTATTTTTTAGAGAAGAGCAGGACTCTATTTACAAAATTTCCAAGGATATCTGCGAGTTCATTATTATTCCTTGCCTGAAAGTCTCTCCATGTAAAGTCTACATCTCTGTTCTCAGGGAGATTGGAGGCAAGAGCATATCTTAAGGGGTCTGGTTCAAATTCTGATAAGTATTCAGGTAGCCATATAGCCCAGTTTCTTGATGTGGAGAGGGGTCTTGATTCTAAATTTAAGAACTCGTTTGCTGGAATCTCTGAAGGGAGGATAAATTCTCCATAAGCCATAAGCATAGCAGGCCAGACAATGGCATGGAATACGATATTATCCTTGCCAATGAAATGGACGAGTTTTGTTTTCGGGTCTAACCAGTAATCCTTCCATTTTTCAGGTCTATTCATCTTTTCAGCCCATTCTATGGTAGAGGATATATATCCTATGAGAGCCTCAAACCAGACATAGAGGACCTTTCCTTTAGCCTCTTCTAAAGGGACAGGGACACCCCAGTTGAGGTCTCTGGTTATTGCCCTGGGCTCCAAACCTTCAGAGAACCATCCCTCGCAGAACTCCAAGACATTCGGTTTCCAATTCTTTGCAGATAACCACTCTTTCAATCTATCCTGGAATTTTGGGAGGTCAAAGAACCAGTGTTTTGTAGACTTAGGGACTGGGGTTCCACCACATATCTTACAGGTAGGTTCGATTAAGGATTCTGGTTCCAGCCATCTTCCACATACCTCACACTGGTCCCCTCTTGCCTCAGGGTTTCCACAGTGGGGGCATCTCCCTTCTATATATCTATCAGGAAGGAATCTCTTACAGTTTGGGCAGTAGAATCTTGTAACGGTCTTTGGAAAGATATAACCCTTCTTATATATCCTCAAAAAGAAATCCTGGGCAAGCTTATAATGGAGGGGGAGGGTTGTTCTTGAAAAGTTATCAAACTCTATTCCCAAGCCTTCAAAGCTCTCCTTTATCCTTTTATAGTAATAGTCCACAATCTCCTTCGGTGATACCCCTTCAGCCTCTGCCTTTAGTAGGCTGGGAACACCATGTTCATCTGTTCCACAGATATGGATGATGTCTTCTCCCTTAAGTCTCTGATATCTGGTATATATATCAGCAGAGAGGTAGCATCCTGCCAGGTGTCCTAAGTGGATATCTCCATTAGCGTAAGGGAGGGCACTGGTAACGAGAATTCTCATAATAGAGGTTATCCCCCTGCCCTCCCGGTATGTCTCCTATCATGGTGGAATACAGGCCAGCTCGATTCTGCAAGACCTGAGGATGAGGTCTCAATAGCATATAGATAGCCACCCTCTGAGCCTATGTAAAGGGTGCCATCAGAACCAAGCATACCAGAGGAGGGGCTTTTATCTATCTTAAAGACCCATCTTCGGCTCATATTTCTATCGAGGGCATAGATAGAGAAGTCACCAAGACAACCTGAGCCTATATAGACAACCCCATCAGACCCTATAACCGGAGCAGTCTCTATATACCATCTTGTTGCATATCTCCACCTCCTTGTCCCATCAGAACTGATGGCATAGAGGCAGACATCACCACCTACATATATCTCCCCCTCCATACCTATGACAGGTGAGGAGTTAATTTCTCCCCCTGTTCCATACTTCCATTTAAACCTCCCATCAGGATAGAAGGCATAGAGATATCCATCTTTTGACCCTACATAGATTATTCCATCTTCAGATATTGCAGGGGAGGAGACTATCCCACCCTCTGTTTTATACTTCCATTTTAGTGTGCTGTCTGGATTTATTGCATAGAAGCAGGAGTCATTACATCCGAGATAAACCGTTCCATCCTTACCGATAGCTGGTGAGGACCTTATACGCTCTCCCAGCTTATATCTCCATTTAAGGGTTCCATCCGGGTTAATGGCATAGAGGCAGGAGTCATCTGAGCCTACATAGATAGTGCCATCTTTACCTATGGCAGGTGAGGAGATTATATGGTTAGCGGTCTTATATCGCCATTTAAGGTTTCCATCCTTTGTAATTGCATAGAGGCAGGAGTCGCTTGAACCTATATAGACTGTCCCATCTTCGGCTATGGCAGGGGAAGATTCTATATAATATCCTGTAGGGTATTTCCACTTGACCTCACCCTCAGGGGTTATAGCATAGAGAGAGAACCCAGAGCCTAAGTATATGGTCCCATCCGATGATATGGCAGGGGAGGTTATCTTACCTTCCAATTTAAGCTTCCATTTCAATATCCCCGGACCCTTTGAGTAGGTAGAGAATTTCCATAAGGGTCCTTCTGATGTATCTCCCTTCTCATCCACTGCCTCTATCCTCCAGTAGTAGGTAGTAGCTGGTAATAGGTTTAAGGCTGTATAGGAGGTTGCTGTATCCTTGTGAACCCTTGGGGGTTCAGGGGTGGTTCCAAAATATACTGAGTAGAGCACACTATCTCCATCAGGGTCCCCTCCTTTCCAGGAGAGGGGGACAAGGGTGGGTTGGTCTTTGGCTCCATCCGGAGGATAGGGGTCAGAAGGGATATTTGGGGGATGGTTCTTATGGCACGCCAAGATGAGAAATATAATACACAAGAATCTTCTCACATTGCCTCCTTTCTATTTGAGAATACATCTGATAGAGGCTCTGTCAAGATTTTAGTGCTTGACAAAACCCTTTAACCCACTAAACTCTTATAGTCTATGAAGGAGTTTCTGGAGAGAGGCATTGATATATTAAGAACTGAGAGGGTGAGGTATGGAGATATTAGGGTGGTGGAGACTGAGGTAGAGTCCATAAAGGTGAGAAATGGAATCGTTGAAGGGATTACCCATTCTTATGATTCAGGTTTTGGGGTAAGGGTATTAAAGGATAAGGGATGGGGTTTCTCCTCTTCTGCCAGGCTCGCTAAAAGGGAGCAGGATAGGGTGGTGAGAGAAGCTCTGGGGATTGCCAGGGCAAGCTCCTCTGCCAATTCAGAGGGTGTCCATCTCTCCTATCTCAACCCCCAGATAGGCTTTTATGAGACAGAGGTAAAAAGAGACCCCTTCAAGATAAGTGTAGAAGAGAAGATATCCCTCCTTTTAGAACTCGATAAGATCTTAAGAGCCCATCCTGATATTAAAGTCTCTCAATGCTTTCTTACCTTTTTTAAGACAAGGAAGTATTTTGCCTCTACAGAGGGTTCTTATACAGACCAGAAGATAATTGAGTCTGGTGGGGGTATAACCTGCTTTGCGATTAAGGGTAATGAGGTGCAATGCCGTTCATATCCCTGTGCCTTTGGTAATTTTGCTCAGAAGGGTTATGAATTTATAGAGGAGATGGGACTGCTCCAGAATGCAGAGAAGACAAGGGAGGAGGCTTTGATGCTTCTCTCTGCTCGTCCCTGCCCTGATATGGAGACGACGGTTGTCCTGGATTCTAACCAGATGGCTCTCCAGGTCCATGAGTCCTGCGGTCATCCATCTGAGCTTGACAGGGTATTGGGGACTGAGGAGTCCTATGCAGGGGGTAGTTTCCTAACCTTAGAGAAGTTGAGAAGATATAGGTATGGTTCTCCAATAGTAAATATCAATGCAGATGCAACGCTTAAAGGAGGTCTTGGGACATTTGGTTTTGATGATGAGGGTGTGCCTGCCCAGAAGTTCTTTATAGTTAAGGAGGGTATATTTTCTAACTATCTGACATCTCGCCAGACTGCGTCAATCATAAAGAGTAGGTCAAATGGAACGATGAGAGCGGATGGGTGGGCAAGGATTCCCCTTATTAGGATGACCAATATCAACCTTCTGCCTCAGGATAAGAGTTTTGAAGAACTCATCTCAGAAGTAAAGGATGGGATATATATGGAGACAAATAAGTCCTGGTCGATTGATAATAAGAGATTGAACTTTCAGTTTGGGACAGAGATTGCCTGGAGGATAAGGAATGGAAAGCTGAGAGAGGTTTATAAGAACCCTATCTATACAGGGATAACCCCTTTATTCTGGGGCAATTGTGATGGGATTGGTAATAGACAGACTCTGTGGGGTCTACCAAATTGTGGCAAGGGAGAGCCTGGACAATCTGCACATGTTGGGCATGCCACTCCTCCTGCCAGGTTTAAGAAGGTTAGAGTCGGTGGAGCAAAGGCTTAGACTCTCTTTTCTACTCCTACTCCTTAACTGTGCCTACTTCAATACCTTTTATAATGCCCAGTCTTACTATAAGCAGGCTCTAAGGGTTCGGGAGTCAAACCCTTCTGGGGCAAAGGATTTATTTGGAAAAGCACAAAAGAAGGCGATGGTTATGATTCAACGCTACCCAAACTCAAGATGGACAGATGATGCCTTCTTTCTTATAGCTATGTGCTCCTATTATAAGGGAGAGTATAAGGATGCAGTAAGATACTATGAGGACTTTATCTCTACCTTTCCCAATTCAAAGGATGTGAAGAAGGCAGAGTTCTACAAGGCACTCTCATTAAGAGCCTTAAAGGATTATGCCTCTGCCCTTGCAGAACTCTCTACCCTAAGGGAGGATAAGAGGTGGAGGGAGAGAGCACTTTTTGAGATTGGGCAGACCTATTTTGAGGCAGAGGACTATTCTGAAGCATCAAAAAACTTTGAGGAGTTTTTAAAAAAGTTCCCAAAGAGTAAAAAGAGACAGGATGTAATCCTTAAACTGGCTCAAGCCTATTTCCTCCAGCAGAAATGGGATAAGGCAAGGGACTATTATAAAGAGTATATCTCTCATGCCTACACATCCTATGAGAAGGCAGAGGCAAAGCTGAAACTCTCTCAATGCTTTATGAAACTTAATAGACCAGAATTGGCAGAGGCTGAGCTTAAAGGGATAGAGGGAGAGTATCCGAGGCTTAAACCTGATATAGACCTCTGGTTGGGGAAGGCAATTCTAAGGCAGGGAAGAGAAGATGAGGCTATCCCTGTCTTGAGAAGAGCAACAGGAGAGCCTGGTGCAGAGGCATACTTTCTTATAGGGAAGTTGTATGAAAAGAGAGAAGAGATAGAGAAGGCTATCGCCTATTATGACTCAGCAAAGATGAAGGACCCTTCCTCTGATTATGCAGCAATGGCTTTAAAGAGGAGCTCCTTTTTGCAGGAATTTATGAGACCTGATACTACTGAGGAGAAAGACCCTGCAAGGGTCCAGTTTCTCCTTGCAGAGAGGTATCTTTTGGACCTGAACCAGCCTGAGCAGGCATTGAAGGAGTATGAGAAGGTCTATACCTTATACCCTGATAGTCCTTATGCACCAAAGGCACTCTATGCCCAGGCTTATATACTTAAGGAAGTTCTTAAAAGGGAAGGGTATAGGGATTTATACAGGATTTTGATAGAGAGATATCCTGAGAGTTATCAGGCAAAACAGGCAAGGAAGGTCTATGAGAGCAAAAATAGTAAGGAAGGAGATTCTTAATAGAGATACCTTCTCTCTCTGGCTTCAATGCGAGAGGGTAGTAGAAGAGGCGAACCCCGGTCAGTTTATCCAGGTAAGGGTGGGTGATGGATTCTATCCCTTTCTCTCCAGACCATTCTCCATTGCCGATATAGACCCAAGTAAGAATGCATTAAGGATTGCATTCAAAGTAAGGGGAGAGGGCACATCGCTTCTGAGTAAAAAGGGGGTCGGTGAATTTTTGGAAATCCTTGGACCCTTAGGTAAGCCCTGCCCAATACCAGAGGGGGGTAAGACCCTGCTTGTAGGAGGGGGGATAGGGGCAGCTCCTCTCCTCTTCCTTACAAGAGTCATCGGAAGGGTTAGAGAGAAGAGACCCGATTTCATCCTGGGAGCAAAGACAAAGAGAGAACTGGTTCTACTTAGAGAGATAGAAGCCCTCTCAAACCATTTAGAGATAGCTACTGAGGACGGCTCTTATGGGAAAGAGGGGCTTGTGACAGACCTTTTGGAGGGAAAGAGGTATAATACCATCTTTGCCTGTGGTCCTTTAGAGATGCTTAAAAGGATAAAAGAGATGAATCTTCCCTCTGAGATATACGGATTCTTTGAGACAAGGATGGGCTGTGGGACTGGTCTATGCTTCTCTTGTGCAATTAAGAAGAGAGGAGGTGGATACTTAAGAGTATGCAGGGATGGTCCTGTGTTCAACTTGGAAGAGATAGATTTTGAATCTTAAGATAAGAATAAAGGGTATAGAGTTCCAGAACCCTATAATTCTCGCCTCAGGCACCTTTGGGTATGGAACTCTTTATAAGGAAGTGATAGAGGAGGTGGGGGGAGTAGTGACAAAGGGTATTACCTTAAAGCCAAGGGAAGGGAATCCTCCACCAAGGATATATGAGACCCCTTCAGGAATCGTAAACTCTGTGGGTCTTGAAAATCCCGGAGTAGAGAAATTTAAAAGGGATATACTTCCAAGGGTATCTTTGAAAAGGGGTAGACTCATAGTCAATATAGCCGGGGAATCCATAGGGGATTATGTGAGACTTGCGGAGTTGTTGTCAGAAGAGAAGATAGATGGTTTGGAACTTAATGTATCCTGTCCAAATATAGAGAAGGGAACAGATTTTGGTCAAGACCCAGAGAGTCTATACAAACTTGTAAAGGAAGTAAGGGAGCATACTCGTAAACTGTTGATAGTAAAGCTCACTCCAAACTTCGTTGACCCCTTAGAGACGGCAAAGGTC
>CAZWJY010000070.1:0-8996 GCA_964634335.1 uncultured bacterium | reverse complement strand
CTGGAGCCTAAAACCTATACCATAAAATGGGATGGAAGGGATGATAAAGGAAATCTTCTCCCTTCCGGGGTCTATTTTGTAAGGCTTGAGACCCGGGGAATTACCAGGATAGAGAAGGTTATCCTTACAAGATAACATCAGAAGAACCCTTCCAGGAGGAATTTTACCCTAAGGGTTGCTATTTTGAAGTTACAACCACATAGGGCTTGACATTGGAGCGATTCTCCTCTTTACTATTCTATGGAATCTTATAGAGGATTATTAAAGCCAGAGATAATATCCAAATTGGGGAGGATAGACTTCAAGGCAAGACTTGTTGTGGAAGGTTTCCTTTCAGGCTTGCATAGAAGTCCATATAAGGGATTCTCTGTGGAGTTTACCGAATATCGCCCCTATATGCCAGGAGATTCCATAAAGAGAATAGACTGGAAGGTTTATGCCAAGACTGATAAATTCTTTGTAAAGGAGTATGAGGAAGAGACAAACCTTAAGGCATACCTGCTTTTAGATTCCTCAGGCTCTATGGGATACTCCTCAAATCATATAACAAAGCTTGAGTATGCCTCTTATCTTGCTGCATCCCTTGCCTATCTCTTATTGAGACAGAGAGATTCAGCAGGACTGGTCATATTCACATCAAGGATAGAGACCTATATCCCTCCCAGAAGCTCCTCTGCCCATCTCTATAATATTCTAAAGGAGATAGATAGAGTCAAACCTGGTAAGGATACAGACCTTGCCTCTACTTTCCATGAGCTCGCCAGAAGGATTAAGAGGAGAGGACTTATTATAATATTCTCCGACCTCTTTGATAATAAAGAGGAGGTTCTGAAAGCCCTGCACCACTTCAGACATAAGAAACATGAGGTCCTTGTATTCCATATCCTTGATAAGAATGAGCTGGAGTTCTCCTTCCATAACCCTCTTATCCTGAAGGATATGGAGAGCTTGAAGGAGATGACTGTTGACCCCAGGGTGCTAAGAAAAGAGTATCGCAAAGCCATAGAGGAGTTCGTAAAAAGTTTTAAGCATAATTGTCAGGAGAGATTGATAGACTATCACCTCATAACCACTGATACCCCCCTTGACTATGCTCTTCTATCTTATCTTGCTAAGAGGAGTAGGCTTGGTTGATGGGCTTCCTTAAACCTTTTTATCTCTTTGGACTATTTGCTACCTCCATACCCATTATTATCCACTTATTGCATAGACGCAGACTTAAAAGGGTAGAGTTCTCCTCCCTCTTCTTTTTGAGAGACTTGAGGAGAGAGAGATTCAGCTGGCTTAGACTCAGAGAGATCCTTCTGCTTCTGCTCAGAACCCTAATCATCTTCTTTCTCTTCTTTGCCCTTGCCAGACCCTATATCAGAACTTCTATCCCTATAGGAAAGGGGAAGACTTCAGTAGTAATCATAATTGATGACTCCTATAGTATGGGATATGGGGACCATTTTAAGAAGGCACTCAAAGAGGCAAAGGTGATTATTAAAAACTTACCAAGAGGGAGTGAGGTGGCTATTTTTACTACATCACCCCAGCGAAGGGATGAGATTTTCTCTAAGGATTTGGAGGAGGTAGTAGAGAGTCTTGATGACCTTTCGGTCTCCTATTCTGCAGAGGATTTCCAAGAGAGTTATAAAAAGGCTTTCTCCCTCCTCTCTACAGCAAGCTTTTTAAAGAAGGAGATATTCCTCATAACAGACCTCCAGAAGAGGGCTTTATCTTCTATCCCATCCCTGAGGAGGAAAGGGGTCGAATGTCGGGCTATAGATGTGGGAGATAATAAACCTGAGAATCTTGGAATAGTCCAGGTGTTCACTACAGAGCTTCTGCCTGTATCCGGAAGACCAACAAGGATTGGGGTGAAGGTAAGAAACTACTCAGAAAAATCTTCTGATATAAGATTGATACTCAATGTGGGTAAGATAAGGGAGGAATGGAGGGGGAGAGTAGGGGGTTTCCAAACAAAAACCATCCAGTTTGAAAGGGAGTTTGTAGACCCTGGGGAGTATAAAGGGTCTGTAGAACTTTTGAGAGATTCCCTTCCTCAGGATAATCTTCGCTTCTTCTCATTCAATATCTCCTCAGCCATCCCTGTGCTCCTGCTCTATAATCGTCCTGAGGATATATTCTACATTGCCACTGCACTCTCTCCTTTTACCAATTCCCCCTTTTTGATAGAGAAGAGGGGGTTGAGTGAGTTTAAGGGGATAGATTTAAGTAGGTTTAAGGTGATAGGGGTGATTAATCCAGAAGACTTCCCTCCTGCAGGCTGGCTAAGGCTACAAGAGTATTCTAAAAATCATGGGGTATTTGTATCCCTTTTAAAACCTCCAAGGGATTGGCTATTTACAATGGGGAGACCTTTAGAAGTTTCAAGTCTATCAGGATTCCTCTCTATAAAGGATATAGATGATAACCATCCTATCTTTTCAGGCTCAGAGAAGATAGAACTTGGGACATCCCATTTCTTTAAGGTATGTAAGGTTATTCCTGAGAAGGGAAGGGTTCTGGCTCTATTCAGTAATAATACCCCCTTCTTATTAGAGGACTCTATCTATAGAATAATTCTCGCTACTACCAGTTTTATCCCAGAAGCTACAGATTTCATATACAAGGCTGCCTTTGTCCCCCTTATCCACAGGATATTTCTCTATCTTGCGAAAGGGAATTTGAGGGTCAATTATAGAGTAGGAGATACCATAGAGGTCCCTATCTCTCAACCCTATTCAATAGATATAACCACACCCTCGGGAAATTTTCGGGTTCTCCCAGAGATAGAAGGGAACAGGAGGGTGGTAAGATGGAAGAGAACAGAGGTTCCAGGGGTGTATAGGATTGGGAAGGGATATTTTACAGTGAATATAGAGTCTGAGGAGGGAAACTTAGAGAGAGTAAGCCCCTCTCAGTTAAAGGAGAAGGGGATCAAACTCTTAGAGAGGGGGAGTGCAGAGGCAAAGGACCTTTCAAAGACTTCTCTCCTCCTTGCAGTTATTCTCCTGATTTTAGAGATGGTATTGATTCTTTAAACCTCCTTGGGGAGAGGATATACTATTTAACAATAAGGACAGAGCAGGGGGCATTATGGAGGACCTCTTCACTTACACTGCCCAAGGTATGAGCCTGAGGTTTGCCAAGACCCCTGCTTCCCATTACTATCAAATCATACCCCTTCTCTGCCTCCTGACAGATTGCCTCAGAGGGACGAATATCCCTTAATATCTTTGCTTCATACTTCTCAAAAAGAGACTTTACACTATTTAGAGCTTTCTCAGCATCTTCTATGAGGAGGTCTATTAGCTCTGGACCCAGGTCACTCTTATACATAGGTGGGATATAGCCAACAGATAGAAGGGTTACCTCAGCCCCTGATAATTTTGCTAAGGATGCTGCTTTCTCAGCAGCCCTTTTTGAATTTTCTGAACCATCAATGGCTATGAGGATCTTAGAGAACATATTAAAAGGTTGTCTTTCCTGAGAAGGTAAACTTCTCTATCTTTAACCCAGGGGCAAGAACCCCTGTAGCAAACCTTCCCTCATAACCTGCTCCACCCCCTATAAGGGTGAGTCTATCCTCTATCATTGAGACTTCTGAAAGTGCTTCTAAGATACTCTGGGTAAATCTCAGGTTCTTTATACCCTTTGTAATCTCTCCCTTCTCTACTAAGAATGTTCCATCTCTGGTCATACCTGTTATGATTGTCTTCTTCTGGTCTACTGAGTTTGTATAGTGGAATCTGGTTATTAAAATCCCCTTATCAGTAGATTTTACCATCTCCTCCCACTCTGACTCACCTGGAGATAGGATAAGATTTAGAGGTATAGGACCATAGGGGTTGGGAGCAGGGAGGGCATGACCTGTAGATTTCCTCTTATGTTTGAAGGCTGTTAAGGAGTCATAAACCACGCCCTGTGCGATTCCTTCTTCAATGAGTAACACCCTTTTCTTTGGAACACCCTCAAAGTCGAAGGGGAAGGCAAATCCTCTCTTATCATAGGCATCATCATAAATGGTGATGGAGTCTGAAGTAACCTTCTCCCCCAATTTGCCTGACATAAATGACCTTCCTTCATAAAAAGCCTTTGCTCCCATACCAAGCCATCCTAAGAAGTGAATGAGCTCTGCTGATGCAAGAGGTTCTAAAAGGACAGGGTAATTGCCTGGTGGAAGTTCTATAGGGTCCTTTCCTAAGATCGCCTTGGATGCTGCTCTCTCGGCTATTCTTCTTGTATCTACTTTTTTTACATCCCTTGATGAGTCCTGGGCATAACCAGAGGAGTCCTTTCCTATAGCTACAACATTAGAATAGGCATCTGTGGCTATATTGTAGGCGAATACTCCTAAGGAGTTTGCAACCGCAGTCTCAGATATTCCGGTTGTAAAGGAACCAAAGGCTCTAAGACCCTTCTCCTTTACAATCTCTATCATCTCCTTTACCCTATCCTTCCTCTGAATTTCATTAAATTCTGCAGTAGATTTGAAATAGGTCTTCACATCTCTATATACCCTTTTTGCTGCCTTTGGAAGGGAGACAAAGTCGGTGTTCTCTTTCTGATGCTTAGCAATCTCAAGAGCCCTTTGTAAGGTCTTCTCTATAGATTTTTTATCTAAGGAGTTTGTAGATGATACCCCTATCTTCTTTCCGATTATTACCCTTACAGAGAGGAGACTATTATGCTCTGCTACATTCTGATGGATTTGAGAATTGGCAAATCTTGTAAGATAGGAGTGGTAGGAACTTAAAACGACTTCAGTCTGATCGGCTTTGGAATGGCTTAAGGCATAACCTACAATGGATGATACCTTATCTTTACCCAGCATTTTTAAATACCCTCTCTCCAAGGATTACGAGCTTCACTTCTCCTTTTAGCTCAAGACCTATGAAAGGGGAATTTTTAGATTTAGAGGCTATTCTATTCTCATCATATTTCCAGGGGGTAGGGGAGAATAGGACGAGGTTTGCTTCTCTTCCCTCCTCTATCCTTGCCCATTCTATCCCCAGTATTTTACTTGGGGAGGTTGTGAATTTGTTTATAAGTTCTGGAAGGGATAGAAATCCACCTTCCACAAGTTCAGAGTATCCTAAGGCAAGTGCTGTCTCCAATCCGATAATACCAGGGGGTGCAGCATCAAACTCTACCTCCTTCTCTGAGATAGTATGAGGTGCATGGTCTGTAGCGATGCAGTCTATAGTTCCATCCCTCAGCCCCTCTTTTATAGCCATAACATCCTCTTTTGTTCGCAGAGGGGGGTTGACCTTATAATTGGGATCAAAGCTTGTGCACATCTCATCAGTGAGGGTAAAGTAATGGGGGGCGGTCTCACAGGTTACCCTTATCCCTTTAGATTTCGCCCACCTTATAAGTTCAACAGAACCCTTTGTTGATACATGGGCTATATGCAATCTCCCTCTGGTATAATCCGCAAGGAGTATATCTCTGATGACCATAGCAGTTTCAGCTACCCAGGGGATTCCCCTAAGCCCCAGCTTTGTTGAGATTCTACTCTCATTCATCACTCCATCGCTTAAGGTTTTATCCTCACAATGGGAGATTACAGGTATTCCAAAGGGTTTTGAATACTCCAACGCCCTTCTCATAATATCCGAGTTGATAACAGGGTCTCCATCATCAGACAAGGCGACAATCCCTGCTTTTACCAAGGAGCCAATCTCTGTAAGCTCCTCACCTCTTCTCCCCTTAGTTATTGCCCCCACAGGGAATACCCTTGCATATCCTACCTCTTCTGCCCTGCGCAGGATATATTTTACTACCCCTTCAGAGTCTATTGGGGGCTGGGTATTGGGCATACATACAACCCCTGTAAACCCTCCTTTTATAGCTGCATAGGTTCCTGTCTCTATGGTCTCCTCATCTTCCCTCCCAGGCTCCCGGAGGTGGGTATGGAGGTCTAATAAGCCAGGAAATATGAAACAACCCTTGGCATCAATAACCTCTGCTTCTTCTTGTATATTCAATCCTATCTTCTTAATTCTCCCTGACTCGATATAGATATCCGACTCCCTCTCTTTTTTCTCATCAGGGTCTACTAATTTTCCCCCTTTAAGAAGGAGTTTCAACCTCGCCTCCTGCCAAAAGATAGAGGACAGCCATCCTCACTGCCACACCGTTCTTTACTTGATTGAGGATAAGGGAACAGGAGCTATCAGCCACCTCTGGTTCAATCTCTATCCCTCTATTTATAGGACCTGGGTGCATAATAAGGGCACCCCTTTTTAGGGTCCTGAATCTTCTCTGATTGATTCCATAGAGTTGTCTGTATTCCCTTATTGAAGGGAATAGACCCCTCTTCTGTCTCTCAAGTTGTAATCTTAGGACAATAATCACATCTCTGTCCATAAGGGCTTTATCAAGGTTGTAGTAGACCTCTACACCCAACTCTTCTATTCCCGGAGGTATGAGGGTAGGTGGACCACATACGGCTACCTCTGCGCCCAGTTTCTTAAATCCAAATATATCTGACCTTGCTACCCTTGAATGGGTAATATCTCCAACAATCAGAATCTTCAAGCCCTCTATTCTTCCTATCCTCTCCCTTATGGTGAAGAGGTCCAAAAGTCCCTGGGTAGGGTGTTCATGGGCACCATCGCCACCATTAATTACAAAACTCTTAAGCCTTTTTGCTAAGAAATGGGGAGCACCTGGAGAAGGGTGGCGTATGACTACTCCATCCACCTTCATCGCCTCAATATTCCTGGCTGTGTCTAAGAGGGTCTCCCCCTTCAATACACTTGATGATGTAGAGGAGAAGTTTACACTATCTGCCGAAAGTCTCTTCGCAGCTAAGGAGAAGGAGGTTATGGTTCGGGTAGAGGGTTCAAAGAATAGATTGACAATAGTCTTACCTCTTAGAGCAGGGACAACAGGGATAGCTCTGGAGAGAACCTCTTTAAAGCCTTTTGCGGTATTGAGGATTGTGGAGATCTCTTCCCTTGACAGTTCTTCCAGCCCCAGGAGGTCCTTCCTCTTCCATTCCATCCTATTCCCTTTCTATTAAAAATACACCATCCTCTCCATCTTCCTCCTGCACAAAGATATCTACAATATCATCCTTCTGAGTAGAGAGTTTTATCCCTACATAGTCTGGACATATAGGGACCTCTTTATGCCCTCTATCAACAAGGACTGCAAGCTGGATTGCCTTTGGTCTTCCATAATCTAAGAGCTCACTGATGGCTGCCCTTGCTGTCCTTCCTGTAAAGAGGACATCGTCTACAAGGATGACTATTTTATCGGTAAGGTCAAAATTGATTTCAGAACCTCTGACTATGGGTGAGGAAGCAACAAGTTGTAGGTCATCTCTGTAAAGGGTGATATCAATGGCTCCCAGTAATACCTTGCTATTCTCTATCCTTTCTATCTCCCTCTTTAACCTCCTTGCCAGGGGCTCTCCTCTCCTCTTTATACCTATAAGAGCCAAATCCTTACTCCCTCTATTCCTCTCCAGAATCTCATGGGCTATCCTTACAAGGGTGCGATGCATCTCCTCCTTGCCCATAATCTCTCTCTTCATCTATCTTAAAAGGATAGCTAAGGGGATAAGGACAGCATATCCTATAATTAGGAGGATGGGGGCTAAGGTGATACTACCATGAGATAGGGTGATAAAACCTACAATGATAGAGACTATCCCCAATACCAGGAGGATGTAATTCTTACTTTTGAATCCTATATTGATTCTTCTGGAGACTCTCCTCTCTCTCTTTACCTCCCCTCTTCTCTTTTTTGGCTTAGCCATTAAGCCTATCCTATCCAATTTTTGTGTGATGTCAAGGGTGGGTGTAGACTGTCCGGGAGATATCGGGGAGCAATTTTAGATTTAGAGAGCATTCCTTGACATAACCTAAACTTAAGGTATAATTTAGAAAAGGAGGTAAAATGGCTAAGATAACCCTATCTGTTATAAAGGCAGATATCGGAGGATATGTGGGTCACTCCTCTTCCCACCCTGACATCCTTAAGAGAGCAGAGGAACTCCTTAAAAAGGCAAAGGATGAGGGTCAGATTATTGACTTCCATGTCACCCACTGTGGAGATGACTTAGAGCTTATAATGACTCATACAAAAGGAACAGATGCAGAACCCATCCATAAGCTTGCCTGGGATACCTTTATGAATACTACCCAGCTTGCAAAGGAGCTTAAGCTCTATGGTGCAGGTCAGGATATGCTCTCCGATGCCTTCTCAGGTAATGTGAAAGGGATGGGACCAGGGGTCGCAGAGATGGAATTTGAGGAGAGACCTTCTGAGCCTGTTATTGTATTTATGGCAGATAAGACTGCACCTGGTGCCTGGAACTTCCTCCTCTATAAAATCTTTGCCGACCCCTTCAATACCATCGGGCTTGTGATAGACCCCAAGATGCATGATGGGTTCAAGTTTACTATCTTAGACCTGAAGGCAGGTAAGACCGTTACCCTTAGATGCCCTGAGGAACTCTATGACCTTTTGGTGCTTATTGGTGCATCTGAGAGTTATGTGGTTAAAGAGGTTCACACAAAGAAGGACGAGATAGCTGCTGTCTGTTCTACTCAGAAGCTGAGCTATATTGCTGGCAAATATGTGGGAAAGGATGACCCTGTGATGATAGTGAGATGCCAGTCCGGATTACCTGCAGTTGGTGAGGTATTAGAGCCTTTTGCATTTCCCCATCTCTGCTCTGGCTGGATGAGGGGTTCCCATTACGGACCCCTGATGCCTGTGAGTGTGAAGAACGCCCATCCATCAAGGTTTGATGGTCCACCAAGGGTAATCGCCTTAGGGTTCCAGATTTCTAATGGGAGACTCGTAGGACCAAGAGACCTATTTGATGACCCTGCCTTTGATATGGCAAGGGAGGAAGCTAACCGCGCTGCCTATTATATGCGCACCCATGGTCCCTTTGAACCCCATAGACTCCCCTTGGAGGAGATGGAGTATACAACCCTGCCAGCAGTCCTTGAGAAGCTGAAGCCAAGATTTGAATGAAGGTTTAA
>CAZWJY010000069.1:0-9016 GCA_964634335.1 uncultured bacterium | reverse complement strand
AGCACCCTTTTTATGAACTCCTCTGACTCCCTTCCCTGAGCTATCTCCATTGCCAAATCACTATCCGGAGCAACAGCTATAAAGGTGGCACCGAAAAGGGTATCAGGTCGTGTAGTGAAGACAGGGATAACCTTATCAGAACCTTCAAGTCTGAAATCTACCTCACACCCTTCACTCTTCCCTATCCAATTTCTCTGCATCTCCTTCACATTTAGAGGCCAATTTTTGAGCCTATCAAGACCTTCTAAAAGCCTCTCAGCATAATCTGTAATCCTGAAGAACCATTGAGTAAGTCTCTTCTTCTCTATGATACTGCTACACCTGAAACATCTTCCCTCTATCACCTGTTCATTGGCAAGGACTGTCTGGCATCCAGGGCAGAAATTGACATAGGCATCCTTTCTATAAGCAAGACCTCTCTCATAGAATTTCAGGAATATCCACTGGTTCCATTTATAATAGTCTGGCTCACAGGTGGTAACCTCTGCATCCCAGTCATAACCAATCCCCATCAGTTTGAGGCTTCTCCTTGAGACCTCTATATTCTCCTTGGTCCATTTCTCAGGAGGGATGTTGTGGAGGATAGCAGCATTCTCTGCAGGCAAGCCAAAGGCGTCCCACCCAAAAGGGTGGAGGACATCATAACCCTGGAGCCTCTTATATCTGGCAATAACATCCCCTATCACATAATTCTTTATATGACCCATATGGAGGTCCCCGGAAGGGTAGGGATACATAACCAGAACATAGTATTTCTTCTTAGGAAGGGACTTGGTCTTAAAAAGTCCTCTCTCTTCCCAGAACCTCTGCCACCTCTCCTCTACTTTCTTTACATCATATTCCATAGACTGGGATTATACGCCTTTTCTCCCTTATGTCAACTGAGAGATTGACATTGAGAAATAAAACTGTATACTTTTCTATGCGATATAAATTAAGAGTCTTGCTCCTGCTGGGAGCCTTCATAGGGCTTTTTAGATGTTCTAAGGAGAAAGAACTCCAGGTATCCCTTTTGGGTTCAAGAGGTAAGTATATCTCCTTTGTGAGATGGGGACATCTTAAGACTCTAAGGGTTCAATACGGAATCCTGGATAGAGAAGTGGGGGAGCTAAAAAAGCTTAGAGGGAAGAGGATAATGATAAGGGGTAAAGAACTGGACCCCCTCACCTTTGCGGTATATGAGATAAGGAGAGATAAAAGGGTTATATATAAGAAGAAAGGCAAGATAGAACCTATACCTGTAGTCGAGCCCTTTGAGGCAACAGGGGAGTATTATATCGTCCAGTTTGGAGAGTCAGGGGAAGCAAATTTTCAACCCTCAGATGGATATGTCGCTCTTCCTACCACTGTGGACTATGAGGAGTTTATAATGAGAAAGAATATGCCTATTATGCTGGTAGGAGATGTGGATTATAAGGACAATAGATTCTGGTTGGTTATAAAGAACGGAAGAATCCTCCTGGATATTAGCGCAGAGTCAAAGTTCTCCTCTGAGAGGGAGAAGGACCGACAGGACTTCCTGCTCCTCCAGCTGGCTACAACCCAGACCATTAAAGAAGAGAAGATTAAAATCCCGAGCCACCTGATGAAAGTATATGGGGTAGTGATGGAGACTGCAGATAGAGAAGAGTATACAAAGACTAAAATCCTCGGGATAATGAGAGTCTATAAGTTAAAGCCTTATTAGCTTAAATCAAGGCATAGGGGTTTTCCCAAGACTCTCCAGTAATTCTCTTGCGATTGGTGCCTGGGGAGAGGTGGGATAGTTGAGAACCAGTTCCCTTAAGGTCTCTCTATACCTCTTCTCATTCTTCAGATCTCTATAGAGCAGAGCCTCTTCCAATAGAGCCTTGGGTAATAGAGGGGATTTTGGGAACCTCTCCTTTAGCTCCTTATACGCACTTATGGAGAGGGAAGGTCTATCCTCTGCCTTATAGAACTGGGCAAGAAGCAGATAGGCATTGGTAGACAATTCCCCATTCGAGGATATTATCTTCCTTAGAATCTCTATCCCTTTCTCATACTCTCCTATCTCATAAAGGAGCATAGCCTGGATATATTCACCAAGGTGCCTGGGGCGCATAGATATGAGCACCCCATACTCCAAGGCATCATTCAATAGAGGACTTTCCGGATACCTGATAGCCAATCTATTGATGTAGGTCTGGGCTGAATCAAAATTCTTCTTGAATAGATTTATCTTAAATAGCCAGAAGAGGGTCTTATCCGTTGGCTCTCTTATACCTCTCAATAACTCCTCTGCCTTATCAAGCTCTCCCATCCCTATGTAAGCCTTTGTAAGACCATATATAGCTTGAGGGTTCCCTTTCACCCTCTCATACAGATGGGAAGCCTTTTCAAAGTTATGGGCAGATAGATATAACCTTGCCCTCTCCATAATACCAGCAGGAGAGTCATCCCCTTCCAAAACCTTAATCGCTTCCTCAACCCTTCCTGCCCTTTCTAAGGCTCTTGCCTGGTTTATACAATCACCAAGCCTTCCATAAAGGGATGCTGCTAAGGGATAAGCCTTTTCTTCCCAGGCAATCCTGGCAAATTCTGAAAGTTCCCTCTGGGGGATTTTTTTAAGCTCCTTCTCCACATCCTCATACCTCTGGAGAGAGAGATAGAGCCTTGCAAGCACCTTTGAGCGGGTCCTCTCCCTCTTTATGCCCTTTGCCTTCTTTATAATAAAATCAGGGTCTACTTTCGATATATAGCTTACCAGGGTCCTCTCATAATAGGGGTTATCAGACTTATTAAGGAGCTTTATCATCTCCAAGGTCGCCCTCTTATAATCTCCTAAGTCTTCAGAGATAGAGGCAATCTCAAAGGCATAGGCACAACTCTCCTTTCTCCTCTTTCTGTATCTCTCATAGAACCTTATAGCCTCCCTCTCCATACCCCACCTTCTCAAAAGCGGACCTATCCTTCTCACCTCCTCTGGCTGTTTTTTAAACAGGCTTTCTAAATATTTCATCCCCTCACTCTTTTCTCCCAACCTAAAATCTCCCTCAGCAATCCCTGTGATGATTTCAGGATTTTCAGGATTCAAGACCAAAAGCTTATGAGAGAATTTGAGGAATTTCTCAACCTCTCCTGATTGAAAGGCAAGGTTCTTATAACTCTCATAGAGATGGGGGGAGAACTGTTGCATTAGAATATCCTCATACCTGGAGAGGATTTCACTCTGGGTCAATAGAAAACAGAGTAGCCAGACCATTACTCTTCCATCAATTTATTGAAATAGGCTTTGATAAGGGCTTCATACTCTGGTGGATAACCCTCTCTCAGGGCTTTGAGCAGGAGTTCTCTTAAAGCCCTCTTCCTTTCACCAAAGTCCTTTGGGAGAGGGGAAGGGCTTGGTAGATTTGGATACTCCTTACCTACTATCCTCTCCCTCTTCTTTGAGAACCCCTTCTCTCTGATACTTCTCTGAGCATCCAGGAGTCTGGTCAACACCTTCTCCTGGCGTTTAATAATCTTCCTTGATATCCGCAACTTTTTTAGGTCTTCCTCTATCTTTCTCATCTCCTGGGCAACCCCTTCAATACTTGAGGTTAGACCTGGTCGTTCTGAATAGGAAGAGGCGAGTTCTTCTAACTCCCTCCTTAGCTCAGACTGTTTGGAGAGGATTCTCTTAATTTGGGAGAGCTGGCGTGGGGTGAGCCCTCCTCTTGGCATAGGGATAGGGAGCACCATCCCTGTGAGTTGATTCAGATTCATCTGGGCAAGGGAGAGCTTAGATAGGGCTTCTAAGAAATCCTCAAGACTCCCTCCACCTCCGCCTGAGCAGGCTTGATTTAGAGAGTGGAGGATACTGGTGGTAGCCTGGTCCAGAGCCTCTCTTGCCTTTGCTGAACTCTTCTGAGCAAGAGAGGGTCTACCCTGTTCAAGCTCCTCCTTTGCAGCCTCCATCTCTGATAGGGCAGAGAGGGCTTTATTGGTAATCATTGGAGAGACCATAAGGCTCCTCTTTGAAAGAGAGAATAGAGATTCAGCAATAACTTCTGTTCCCTGCTTTACAGCCTCCTGAGTCTTGGCTAAGGAATGGGGAGGAGATTTTGATTCTATCCCCCTCTCTATATCCTCCTGAGCCTTGGATAGGGAGATGAGGTTTTGAGCAGCTTGAGAGAGCTTCTCCCTGACCTCCCTCTGGCGTTTTGCTAAGAACTTATTATAAACCTGGCTATACCCCTCTTTTAAACCCTTTAAAGAGCCTGATAACCTCCTTGCCCTTCTCTTTGCTTTTGATAGTTCTCCAGAGGATAGGTTCTCAGATAGTTCTCCTGCCCTCTCCTTCAACCTCTCTTCCTCTATCTTTTTTAAGAGTTTTGATAGGTCTTCTGCAAGCTCTTTGTCAGAGAGTTCAGAGGAGAGTTCTTCTGTCTCCTTTTTTAAACTGGAGAGGGTCTTCTCTATATCTCTCTCTAACTCTGCGAGTTTCTCCCTCTGCTCCTCTCCTATACCCTTCTCTATATCCCTCTGGGTCTTATAGAGCTCTTCTGAAGTCTCTTTCAATGCTCTGAGTCTCTCTTCCTCTCTCAACTGTTTTAAGAGAGAGAGTGTCCTATCAAGAGCCCTCCTCAACTCCTCTTGAGATAGCTTAAAATCTCCCAGAGCCCTTTTAAGTTTTGGATAATTCTCCCCCAATGCCCTTCTCAATTCATCCATTGACCTCTGTAAGTCTTCTGGCAGGATCTCTGATAGGAGTCTATCTATCTCTCTCAATTTATTGAGGGACTCCTTATCCCATACCATCCCCTGTTCTAAGGAGTTTATGGCATCCCTTATATTCTGTTGAAGTTCCTTAATCTGTTTCAAGAGGGTATCCTGACGGGCGAGGATTCTGTTGAGGGTCTCCTTCTTCATAAATTCCATCCTCCTCTTCTCCATTAAGTCCCTCTCCAATCTCGCCAGGTCCTTTTCCAGTTCCTTCTGGACCTGGGATATAGGGAGGAGCCTCTCCTCAAACTCCTGGGTCTTCTCTACTACATCTCTATATATCTCCTCCATTCGGGGAAATCTGACCCTATAGGTTTCACTCTTGGAGGATTTTGGACCAGAATAGGTATCATTATCAAAGACAAGGGCATAGTAAGAGACCTCTTCTCCAGGAAGGAGGTCTAACTGGGTAAGGTCCCAATAGTAGTAGAAGGAGTCTTCAACCTCTGCTTTAAAATACTTTAAAGGGATACGCTCCTTTTTGCCTTCTCTATCATAGACAAGATAGAGGGCTTTAAGACCGTAATCATCCACACTGGTTATCCCTAAGAGGACTTTCATAGATATAGGGAGGTCTATATCCCTTCCAGGAGAGAATATCCTTACGATAGGGGCTTCATCCTCCATAGGGAGTATCCGGAAGACCTCCGGACTATTTCTATTCCCAAAGATATCCTCCAGCAGGATTTTAAATTTACCCTTCTTTTTAATGATAAACTCTCCACTGAATCTCTCTCCATTTACTGAAAGGGGGATATAGGAAGAGTCATCAAAGAGTAGAGTTCCTTCTTTAATCTTATGGGAAGCAGTCCCGCTGACTTCTACCCTTGTTCCTAAGAGTGCAGAGAGCTCCTTCGCCTCGGTAGTCTTTGGCAGAAGCCTTGAATAGGAGGGGTAGATGTATTTAAACCTCACCTGGGTGATCTCTAAGGGCTCCCTTATCCCTATGGTATAGAGGTTACTCCTCTTAGAGAATAGCTGGAAATAGTAAGAGAACCCCTTAGTTACCCTCTCCTTTAAAAGGGCATAGTTATGCGTCAGGGCTACCTTCTCTCTCTTCCCATCCTTTACAAAATATATGGAGGGAAAGGAGTAAGGGGAGGAGAGTCTAATACTGATGGCTATTATAGAGTCCTTCCCTGTCTGAAGGTTCCCAGGGGTTATAGAGAATTCTACAGGTAGGTTCTTAGGGTTAAAGGATACATACAGACCAAGGGAGAACCTTTGGGGAAGGAGGAGACTGTAAAGGAGGATGGAGACCAAAATTAGGGAGAGTAGTCCATAGACAACCTTTAGCTTCCTCCTATTGATGATATCAAAGATAGGCGTCTTTATTAGGATTCTCTCTGCCTCTCTTATAACAGCTGTGATGAGTTCTTCAGAATACCCTTCTTTCTTATAAGAACGGTTAGAGAGCTGGAAGGCATTTACGAGTCTATCCTTCAGATTAGAGAAGTTCTCCTCCAGTCTCCTTGAAGCCTGCAGAAGGTCAATGGGCTTAAAGGCTTTCTGGAAGAGTAGTATGATTAGAGGTATGGTAAGGAGTAGAATCCACCCTGGGAGGAAGAGGA
Source organism: uncultured bacterium (assembly GCA_964634335.1). GTDB lineage: Bacteria > Hydrothermota > Tepidihabitantia > CAYHGV01 > CAZWJY01 > CAZWJY01. The sequence continues at coordinate 2,720 of CAZWJY010000069.1, read as the reverse complement.
GGATGGAGAGTAGGAATAGAGAAGAGAGGGCTATAAGGAGGACCCCTATCCAGAAGATAAGCTCATTCTGTCTCTCCTTTTCAGCAAAATCCTTTAATCTGTCCTTTAAACCCATTTTAAAATAGTAAGAACTTAATCCTCGGTGTCAAGGGTGGGGATTGAACCTTTTAAGTATTGACAGGTCTGTTCTATCCCTTATATTGAATTATGGTAAGGGTGAGGATTGCACCATCTCCTACAGGCTCAGTCCATATAGGACTTGTAAGGAGTGCCCTCTATAACTGGCTCTTTGCAAGGCATCATAAAGGGAGATTTATCCTTAGGATTGAAGATACAGACCCTACAAGGTCTACTAAGGAATCCCTTAACGAAATTCTTGAAGGGTTTGAATGGGTCGGGCTTCAGCCTGATGAGGGTCCTTATTTCCAGTCCCAGAGATTTGAGCTGTATAGAAGATATGCTGAAAAGCTCTTAAAAGAAGGGAGGGCATACTACTGCTATTGCTCAGAGGAGAGATTGGAACAGGAGAGGAAGAGGGCAGAGAGAGAACATAGGGTATGGAAGTATGATAGGAGGTGCCTCTCTCTCTCATCAGAAGAGAGGGAGAGATTGGAAAGGGAGAAGGCTCCTAAGGTGGTGAGATTCCTTATACCCCCCAAGAAGGTGGAGTTTGAGGATATCATTCACGGAAGGATAGAGAAGAGCCCCCAAGACCTTGATGACTTTATTATCTTAAGGAGGGATGGTTCCCCTACCTATAACTTTGCCTGTGTGATAGATGATGCAGAGATGGAGATAACCCATGTGATAAGGGCTGTAGAGCATATAGCCAATACCCCAAAGCAGGTCCTCCTTTATGAAGCCCTGGGCTTTAAACCCCCCAAGTTTGCTCACCTCCCTCTTATTCTGGGAAAGGATAAGAAGAAACTCTCTAAGAGGCATGGCGCTGTCTCCCTCTTAGAATATAGGAGGATGGGATACCTGCCTGAAGCCATCCTAAACTACCTCGCCCTGTTGGGATGGTCTCCCGGAGGAGATAAGGAGATTATGAGTATAGAGGAGATGATTGAGTCCTTCACCCTTGAAAAGGTCCATAAAGCCAATGCTATCTTTGATGAGAGGAAATTGCTCTGGATGAATGGGGAGTATATGAGGATGCTCCCCAGAGATAGAATCTTAAAGGAACTGAAGAGATTCATAAACCTTGAGACGGAAGATGAGAGGCTCTTAAAACTGGTAGACCTCTTAAGAGTAAGGACTAAAACCCTTAGGGAACTCTGCCAAATGATGGAACCTTATATAAGGGAGGAGATAGAATACGATGGAGAAGCAGTGGAGAGGTTTATCCTGGGTAAGGAGGAGAGGGTTAGATGGCTCTATGAAGAGTTCTCTCTTTTAAAAGACTTTACAGCCCCATCCTTGGAGAAGAGTTTGAGGGATTTGGCTTTGAGAAAGAGGATAAAGGCAGCAGAGCTTATACATCCAGCAAGGGTAGCGGTGACAGGGAAGAGTGTGGGACCCCCTCTGTTTGATGCCTTAGAACTTATTGGTAGGGACCGAACCCTGAAGAGGTTGAAGAGATGGATATAGGGGTTGACAATATAATTTTTAATCCTATAATTTATATAGCCGGTGGGTCATTTAGAAATCCTTTAGAAAGGAGGTGGATATGGCAAAATATATAGCAAGATGGGACCCTTTTAAAGAACTTACATCCTTAAGGGAGGATATGGAGAGACTCTTCAACTCCTTCTTTGAGAGATATCCCAGAGAGAAAGCTGAGGGTTTCTGGTCTCCTCCCCTGGATGTGGAAGAGACAGAGAATGAATTTGTCATAAAGGCAGAACTCCCAGGGATGAAGAAGGAAGATATAAAGGTCTCTCTATCCGGTGATACCCTTACCATATCTGGAGAGAAGAAGAAGGAGGCTGAAGAGAAAGGGAAGACTTACTATAGAATGGAGAGGTCCTATGGGAAATTCCAGCGCACTATCACCCTGCCTGCAGAAGTGGAGATGGATAAGGCAAAAGCCTCTTATCAGAATGGTGTGCTTACCCTTAACCTTCCCAAGTCAGAGGTTGCAAGACCGAGAGAGATCCCTATTCAAGTGGAATAGTTTATAAGACCCACCGGCTCTATGTTCCCTCCCCCTTATAGAACAAAGGTTGTTGAGGAAATCTCGCTAATCCCTATCCAGGAGAGGATAGAAGTAATAAGGAAAGCAGGATATAACCCCTTCCTCATCCCTCAAAATAAGGTCTTTGTAGACCTTATCTCAGACTCCGGGACCTCGGCTATGTCTGCGAAACAGTGGGCGTTCCTAATAGAGAGCGATGAAGCCTTCTCCTATCAGGATAGCTACGATGCCTTTGTTAGTAAAGTTAAATCCCTTACAGGTTATAGATATATACTCCCTGTTCATCAGGCAAGAGCTGCTGAACATATCCTCTTCCGCTCTCTGATAAAAGAAGGGGATACCGCTATAGCTAATACCTTCTTCTCAACTACCCAGGAGCATATCTCCCTCCTCGGTGCTACCCCTATTAATCTCTTGACAAAAAATAAAAAATTTCTTGGCAATCTAAATATAGAACGGGCAGAGGAGGTGCTGAAAAAGAAGAGAGTGGGGTTTATCCTTCTATCCATTACCAATAACATCCAGGGAGGTCAACCTGTATCTCTTAAGAATTTGAGATCTCAAATTCTTAAGAGATACAGGT
>CAZWJY010000068.1:0-9053 GCA_964634335.1 uncultured bacterium | reverse complement strand
ATACCCATAACCACCTCCTTTTAAGAAATTACCATATGCTTTATCTCTTGTCAAGGGATTTCTTCCTACATACAAGGCAGGACTTCCAAAAAAATTTCAGAACGGAAAAAATACATTTCCAGTCCTTGACAGAGGGAGAAAGCTTTCTATAATTTTAAATATGGACGATATTCGTCTGCCTAAGGCTCTTGGGATTGTAAGGAAAATTTTACCTCTAATTAGTATTTTGCTCATTAATTCCCTTTTGGGAAAGACTTCCCCTGGAGTTTATGGCTATATAACCTCTGACACCATCTGGCAGGATACAGTAGAGGTGATAGGAGATGTGGTGGTAGATAAAGGAGCAACCCTCATAATAAGACCTGGAACGATAGTGAGATTTGCAGATACAAGTGTATGGGATGATACAGGAGGGAACTATAAAAGGTGTGATTTTGTAATCTATGGTAGACTGATTGGGAGAGGAACTTCAAAAGATACTATAAAATTTATTCCTATGAACTCTGCTGGAAGGTGGGGTTCTGTATTCTTTAAACAGAGTGAAGGAGATACACTTAGTTATATAGAATTTAAGAGAACACTGGGAGTATATTGTGGTAGTATTGATGCCTATAGAAGCAGTCTCTATTTGAAGCATTCATTACTCTCCGATATCGTTCCTGAGGGTTATGGAAACCTGTTAAGAGCAATAGGTATAAAAGTTAAAGACTGTCCTTTAATAACTATCAAAAACTGCGAAATACAAAAAGTTAAGGGGGGAAGCTGTGTAAATACATGGGAACCTTGTGAAGGGGCGGATGGAATAGGCATTTATGTAATCAACTCTATTCTTCGTATAGATAGTACTATTATCAGAGAATGCAGCGGAGGCTCTGGTTCAGGTCCTGAAGGAGGAGAAGGTCCACCAGGAGATGGTATAGGGATTCTTATAGAAGATACCACAGGAAGAATAGACTCTTGCCGAATCTCTAACTGCGATATCTATAACAATAGCACCCTGAATATCCGCAATACTTCTGAAGGTATCCTTACAGCTACCTATAATTACTGGGGAACTATTGAGGAAGCCGAATTGAGAAAATCTTTGCAAGGGAATATTATCTATTCTCCCTGGACTGACTCTTCTCACAATGAGCTATTTTACAGTAAATACCTCTCAGGAGTTATAGAAAAAGATACTACCCTATCTGGAGAGGTAATTCTGGGGGGAGATGTAATGGTGCCTGAGGGAGTTACTTTGATTCTAAAGCCTAAGACGAAAATAATCTTTAAGGGTTCTGCCCTGGATTATAAGGAAGGGGTTAAGGGTAGAGGAGACTTAATTGTTTATGGTAAACTCAAAGCCATTGGAGGTCTTCCAGATTCTATAGAATTTATAGGAGATTCTACTTCTTTTGGTTCTATTAGGCTCATAGGAGATGCAGATGATACCCTCCAGTATATAAAGTTCTCCTTATTGAGTCATTGTATAGTTTGTGATTCTGCCTCTCCATTAATAAGAAATTGTAGATTCAAAGGGATTAAAGAGGTAGGTATAGAGTGCATAAATAATTCCTCTCCAGAAATTGAGGAAAATACTATTGAGGGTTGCACAGGAATAGAGACTAAGTATATAGACGGAAAAGTGGGAAGTTCGGCTACAGGAATTTTATGTATACATTCCTCTCCAAAAATCTACAACAACACAATCACTGATTGCATAGGAGGATACAATGAATCATATACTTCTCATGTCCCTGCAGGATGGGCGGATGGTATAGGGATCTTACTCTCCGATTTCTCCTCCCCAACTATTATTGGAAATACCATAACTGGTTGTAAAGGAGGTAATAGTTATACCCCCAATCCCGACCTTGTATATCCAGGAGGTATGGGAGCAGGTATCAGGTGTGATTCAGGTTCTGTTCCTAAAATATTCCTGAATACTATTACTCAGTTTTATCCTGGATGGGGTAGCGGAGGCTATTTTGAAGAAGTTAAAGCTCTTGGAATCGGGGTAGGGATTCTTTGTGAAGGAGATGCTATGCCAAAAATCGGAGGGATGGCTGATAAAGGGAATAATATATACATTCCTCACTCTATCCTTGCGGATACACTTCTGCAGGGGCATGTTTTTAACATAATCAATCATACCCCTAAGGATATTATTGCTACTTATAACTGGTGGGGAACTACCGATAGGGACTCTATCTCTATTTTCATCTTTGACCATAATGACGACCCTAAATATGGTTATGTCATCTTTGAACCTTTTATAACCGATACTACAAAGCCAGATACTACTCCACCTGACACTTCTAAACCTCTACCCGACTCTTTTACTTTTTATCCTCTTTCTCCCAACCCTTTTATAAATCCCTGTAGTATCTCCTATTCTCTTCCCCAGCCTGCTTCAGTAGGGATAGAGATATTTGACATTACTGGTAGGAAAATATGGAATATATTTGAACCAAATTTGGAAGAAGGGAAACACCAGACTCTATGGGATGGAAGGGATGAAAGGGGGCATGAGCTTCCTAAAGGTATATACTTCATAAGATTTAAAGCAACATCCAAGCTGGTAGAATATTCAAAAACTCAGAAGGTGATACTGTTAAGATAATTGCTTTGAAATTTCTGGAGTGTTTGAGGTCAGTCTACACTCTTCACTTTCTGGATGCTCAGACCATCTCTGGAAATTTATCAAGAATCTCATCGGTAGTCTCTACCTATCCTCTATCCTTAGGAGGACTCTAAAATCAACCTTTATAGTTTAGAATCTCAATTCCAGCCCAAGCAGTGGAATCCTGGGCATCATATAGAGGGGTTTATACTCGGTTCCATCACTGCTATAGATATACGCCTGGAGGTTCTCTACCCCCAAGAGGTTGATGATGGATAGATAAATGCTCCCTTTCCCTATCCTTCTCTCTATACGAATATCCCATCTTCTGTAAGCAGGCAGACGAGCAGAGTTGTGCCTCCCCACCCTTATCACCCATTTCCATCCATCCCAGTATCTCCCTATCACAGGCGTATAGGGTGCACCAGAGCTATACCTGAGTCTTGTGCTCAAATATACCTTCCAGGGAAGCGGGAGTCCAAATAGGAGGTTAAGGATATGAGGCTGGTCACCATCAGCAGGTAGGGGCTCCTCCTCAACAAGGGATGACCTCCTGCTTATGGAATAGGAGTAGGAGAACCAGCCAAACCATCCATTATGCAGTCTCTTCTGGAGAATCACCTCTATCCCTCTGCTGAACCCCCTGCCCTGATTCCTGAATATTCCCCCATCCCAGAGGACCAGGTCTGTCAGCTCCTTATCATAGATACTCAACTTCAACTCCGCAAGGGAAAATCTATGGGAAAACTCAAGGAGGTAATGCTTTGCCACCTCAGACTTTACATCACAAGATAGATACTCAAATCTGGGAAACTGATTGTATATCCCCCACCCCATTCTAATGGAGGTATTAGGGTTTAAAGGGAAGAGAAGGGAGAACCTGGGGGAGAACCTCATCTCTTGGGTAATCCTGAGATAGTCAAGCCTCTCCCCCATATCTATCCTGAACTTTGGGAATCTATAAGAGAAGAGCAGGTATCCTCCAAATAGCCAGGAGGATGTATCTGCCATCATCTCTATATCCCATTCCCTAAAATGGAGGATCTCCTCAGGGATGTTGCTCTGGTAGAAATAGTCTGTATAGAATGCCTCTCCCCCAAATTCTATACCCAGACCAGGGAGAAGCTCCGCCTTAAAACTCTGCCTCAGACCCATCTTGCTGATATCCTCCCTCCTTGCAAAACTTTTGGGATGTATATCTATCCAGAACCCTCCCCTCCCCTGAGTGAAATACGCCTGAGTGAGTCCTGAGAAGCCATAGGGGAACTTCAAGGAGAGCGCCATCCCTAAGGTATTAGAGGTATTTTCCCATCTCAACTCTTGTAACTCAGTTAGGAAAGAGACCTGTGCCTTCACCTCCTCCTTGCTCCGCAGTCCTGAGATATAGAAGCCCTGAGTGAACTCCCACTTCCCCTGAATATCATAGTATTGAGGCAATACTACACCCTCCACAATATTCAGTCTCTCCAAGTATCTGTCTATATAGGAATACCTTCCACTCAGGATAAAATTACTCCACTGACTAATAGGGGAGGAGAAGAGCCCGCCCATCTCTACAGGGTCCAGACTCACCTCTGACTGAAAGGCTTTCCCATCCTTTGTGGTGAGTTCCAGGACTGAAGAGAGACAGTTGCCATATTGGGGTCCAAACCCACCAGGGGAGAACCTCATCTTATGAATAAGTTCAGGATTGAAGACTGAGGTAAACCCTAAGAAGTGATAGGGATGAAAGACCTCTGTCCCATCAAGGAGGTAGAGGTTCTCCTCTGGAGTCCCTCCCCTTACATAGAGTCTACCCCAGTAGTCACTGGTCATACCTACACCAGGAAGGGTCTGGAGGACCCTGAAGATATCCTTCTCTGCACCTGGAATCTTCCTTACCTCCTCCCCCTTTAGGGTCCTAAAGCCAGGTCTTCTTAAGAACCTCTCCAATACCTCTATGGGTTTAAGGAGAACGGGTTCTGGGACAAGCTCTATCCTCAGCCTGAGAGTAGAATCAGGAGCCACTCTTACCTTTAAAGCAGAACCCCTGTATCCCACCCTGGTTGCAGAAAGGGTATACTCACCCTCAGGGACCCCTTTTAATAAGAATTCTCCAGAGTCAGAGGATAAAGTCCCATAAGGCGTCCCTTCTAAGACTATGCTTACAGCCTCCAGGGGTTTATGGGTATGAAAGTCATATACCTTGCCAGAGATAGTTCCTGTCACAAGGGCAAGGATGAAAATCATTCCTCGATGGGTCTCATCTCTATTATCTCAAGACCCTTACTACCAAGGATATAGATACGGCTCCCCTCAACAGATAGGCTTCTTAAGACTCCCAAGGAAGATTCTGGCTCCTCATAGATTTCACTCACAGCCAGCTCTGTAGAGTCTGGGCTGAAGGAGAGGAGGAAGAGTCCATAACCACTCCCTTTTGAGTGAACCCCCAATGTGTAGATGAAGAGGGAATCTACAAGGAATGTCTTAGGATTTTCACATATCTCTGGAGGCAATCCGCAGAAGTCTAAGTATTTGATATCCCATGGGTCTGTAATATCTAAGAGTTCCACCCCATCTACCTTGTAGGCAGGGGCTATTCCCATAAGATAACTCCCCTTGCTCTCGATGGCATAGAACCAGAGAAGTCCATCTTTAAGAGCAGAATAGGTGAGGCAGGATTGAGGGGAAGAGGGATTTGAGATATCAATAATATGCAATTTGCTCCACCCACCACTCCCCTCCAATACATAGGCATAGTTCCCTTCCACTGTTATATCAGAACCTTCAATCCCTTCCCATCCTACCTGCGTAGGCTCCAATGGATTGCCTATATTTACTACTCTCAAACCACCCCCTATCATATATAGATAGCGCCCCCTTATTACGAAATTCTCACCCCAGGCTTCACACCCCCCTATCTCTATAGGATTTGAGGGGTTGGAGATATCAAAGACTTCTAAGCGAGGGTAGGAGTAAGAGATGGCATAGAGGTAATCCCCTCTGACTCTTATAGTCGTATATCTTTCCATTGGATTGAGAGTATCAACAACTGTGGGTTTCAATGGGTTCTTTGCATTAAGGATGACAATCCCTTCTCCATCTGCCACATAGAGATATCCATCCTTCCCTGCAATATCTCTCGCATCATTGAAACCGTAATATTCTCCTATCTTTTTGAGATAGATTCCATTCACATCTCTATAATCCTTCTCAAGCCCTGTCTCGCTACATCTTATGAGAAATATCAAAAGCAAAAGCCACCTTCTCATTCTATCCCTCCGATAAATAAGATAGCGCCCATAAGGAGATAGATACAACCATCCTGGACAGTAAAATCCCTAAGTTCACCTCTACCAAAGGAGCCGAGTCTTTTTAGGCTCCCTGCATCCCATATCCCTATCTCTTCTGTCTGAATAAAAATCTTCCCTTCCCTTACTATAATCTTCTCTCCATCTCCAAGTAGCTCAATCTCCCCTAATATCCTTACTGGAGAGGAAGAGACATCAAGGATATGAATCGTCTCATAATCTACACAGTAGAGGAGATTATCCAAAAGATAGAGATGGGATGCTGAGATAACTATTTCTCCTATCTTGGATGGAATGTTGGGGAATTTTATATCCACGATTTCTATCTTATCCCCTAAGGCTATAAAGAGCGTATCCCCTTTAACAGCAAGGTCCCTTATATATTCAGAAGTCTGATAGGTAGTGATGAAGCGAGGGTCTGTGGGCTCAAGAATCTCTATAATCTTTACCCCTTCTTGACCCCCTATGTAGGCATATCTATCGCTTATCAATAAACAACGAGGAGAGAGAGGCAAAGTTAAACAGGATAGAGACTCAGGATGGGTAGGGTCTGAGAGACTATATACTTTAAAATAATGTGGAGAAGCAGAATAGAGGTATCCGTTCCTTATAGAGATTAGATAGCCAAAGTCTCCTATTACTTTTCTTATATACTGAGGGTTCCCGGGCTCTTTTAAATCCAATATCTCTAATCCTCCAGATGTTACTACATATCCATATCCCTTATATCTCTCTATCTGAATAGGAAGAGAAGAGAAGGAATATCTCCCTATAAGGGGGAATTTTACTGAAAAGGAGTCGGGCTCTGACCAGTCACCATAAATAGTTCCCTCTCTATTTCTTGCCCTTATCCTCCAGAAGTGTTCACCCTCTCTGAAAAGGGTTCTATAAGGACGATAATCACTGGAATTTATATCATCATCTTCCACTATCTTATCAAAATCTCTATCCTCTGATACCTGGATTTCAAATGCTAAATCAGACTCCTCTTCTGATTTCCATCTGAAGGTGGGCGGATTATCTGGAGAGACTACCCCTCCTGTGGGTTCTAATAACTCTGGAGGTCTGGGTAGATTTATAGGGTCATTGGGATTGGAAAATTCCCTATGTTCGCAACTGATGAGGATAACCAAAAGGATAGAAAGTCTAAGAACTTTCATAACTTCCTTATCAGGGTCAAACTCATCCCTCCTCTGTTAAATCTCAGATTCAATCTGTATTTACCATCCTTCTTTTCAAAGTATGCAAGGATAGATGCCACTGTGAAATTTAGAAGCCCTGCCCCAAGAAAACCATCTCTTAAATTCTCAAAGAGGATGGTCTTCTTACGATAATAGACACAGGAGTCAGGAACAGTGGCATCCTGGTATTTCTGATAATAGAGGTCAGCCTCTACATCAGATGCTATGGCAAGGAGGCTGAAACCCAATCCAGCCATTCCAAATCTCTTAGCCCACTTTATCTCCTTTATCATCTGGGTAGTATCCATAGAGGATGATAAAAGAAGGAGAGGGAAGAATACCCCTATCACCACTCCATATCTCATACCTGACAGAATACAACCAAGATACCTTTTGTCAAGTGGAGACGTTTTACTGAAATTTACTCATACAAATTCGCCCTGTGAAATAAGAGATAACGCTTATGGGAGACTGGAACGAAAGGTATTCTCCTCAAAATGATATGAGACCAACTGCTATACTCTATTTCACAGGGGCGTAGCAATCTCAGTTGTTTCGCTATGCGTTGCCTCGCATACGCTTCTCACAATGACCATTACTAAAATCCCAATAAATGTGGGTAAGTTTAAGTGCTAAAAAATCTTGACATAAAGGAGAGAATATGTATAGTCTTATGGTGAATAAGACCATAGAGATAATCAAAAGGTGCGCAATAGAAGCCTTTGAGGAGATAGGAGGAGAATGGGAAGAGGCGATATACCAGAAGGCGATGGAAGTGGTATTAAGGGAGAAAGACTCTCCTATGAAAACCAGAGAATTCTCCCTGTCTCTTTCAAAGGCTTCAATGTAGGGTATGAAAATCCTGACTTTATTGTCTGGGCTGAAAAGAAAAGTAAGAGGATAGGGATAGGGGTGGAGATAAAAGTAGATAGCGGTATAGAGCAAGGTCATACCGTTCAGTTAAAGAAATACATACAAGGGTTGAAAAATTAGACAAAGAAAGGCGAAGAGATTGCAGATAAGGGGTTGGTAATAAACTTCTCCAAGATGTCTTCCAAGAAGCTGGAGGATGTGAAGGAGCAGGGCGATGTCCAGTTTTATGTTGTTTAGGGTGGAAAAAGAGGGTGGCATATCAAATGCCACCCTACAAATTCCGTAGGATGGGGATTTATTCCCACCGAAATATGGTAAATGGAAGGGGGTTAATATGCCTTTTGATGAGAGCGAAAGACAGATTTTTAAGAAAGTATGGGAAAGGGTTAAAAAAAGAAAAGATTCCTTACGACCGTTAGAACAATGGAGAGGGCGAGGTTTAGGGATAGAGGGATGGTTAAAAGTAGAGACACTAAATGCGCTTAATGTAAAGAAAGTCCAAAATGTAGGTGTAGATTTAATAGTGGAGGAAAAAGGTGAAACAAAAAAGGTTGAATTAAAGGCTCAAACAGGTTTCGGTCTAGGGAAATGGCTGACAGATGCGGCATGTAAGGCTGATGTTGATATATGCTTGTATTTGCAATCAAGAAGTAAACTTATGAATAGTAGGATAAGGCGGGATTTGACATTGACTGCAGAGAGATTAACTCCCACTGGATTCTTATGTTAATCAAGTGCTCTACTCGGTAGTTGCCTGATTTATCGGGTTTTACTTCGTAATTGCCTGATTTATCAGACTCTCTTTTTAGCTCCATAAATGGAGCAACTACCTTATATTGGTTTGCACTGATAATTGCAGAAAAACCCAATGAGAGAAAGATTCAATTGGTGAATATCTATAGCTAAAAACTTATGAGTAAGATAAAAGGGACTATCTTACAAGATTGACAAGCAAAATAGTCTGGCTATAATACCTTGATTATGCTAATCTACCACCTGGCAGATGTCCATATCGGAGCCTCTCCTCTAAGACTCAAAGCCCGGATAGATTTTGAGAAACTCCAGTTTGACCTCCTTAAAGAGATATTTGAAAGTGCAGTAAAGGAT
>CAZWJY010000067.1:8773-9092 GCA_964634335.1 uncultured bacterium | reverse complement strand
TGCCAGGTATCATGGATATGTGAGCCTGCATAAACATAAACCTTATGGACAAAGGGCATAAAGGCAGATTTCATAGTTAGAGTTAAAAGATGATTTTTGGCATCCTCACTATCCCCCTTTGTATGATTTACATAAATTGAGAGATTATGGGTATGAGTATCATAGGCACAGGTGAATGCAAAACCTCCAAACTTTTGATGAAAGTCATCCATTGCCTGGAAAAAGAGGTCCAAATCGTGGAATCCCAACTTTTTAAAAAAATCTTTAAAAACTGTGTTCAAAAGCTGTAGTTGCGATTTTAAACCCTCATATCCAATCG
>CAZWJY010000067.1:0-8763 GCA_964634335.1 uncultured bacterium | reverse complement strand
ACCATATTCCCTGACTTTACAGCAGGAGAATTCCCAGGGAAGATAAACGGTTTGAGTATAAACAGGGAAGATACTTCCTGGACCTTCGTGACCAAAGATATAATAACCTCCCCCATCCTTATGAAGGTAACAATTACCCATAGGTCGGAATATACCATCTGTAAGACAGGAGATTAAAAAAGAGCTTATACTTGATATAATATCACAAAAGGAGAAATGACCGTAGTTTACCCTACTCTCTCTTAGAGACATTCCAGTGAGCCTATTTGCATAAACCGTATAAGTCTCCTCCTCTAATTGAGGATAAAGCTCATATGGATAATATATCCCATCCCCTTCTAAATTACCATAGTCGTTTATTGTCAGGTTCATTGTTGAGAATTTATGCATACTATCAACAGGTAGCTCCATATTTACTGGACCTTCAGGATGGGTATATAAATCCAGTGTCAAATTCTGGTCTTTTCTTACTCCTTTGAGCTTCCAGGTCTTAAAGTATCCAGTAACATTTCCCTTATCATCCTCATAGAGGTAAAAACCCTCATATGTTGCGTTGTATTGTGGATAATCCATTCCCCTTTTTCCTTTTATTAGTGTAGTATCTTGGAAACTATTTCCCGGCGCAACTATAAATTCGTACCCACCACTTATATCAGGATAATATCCTTTATTGCACCATATGAATGTAGCAAGAATCAAAAACAATAGCATTTTGAATGCCACCTTTAACATACTCTTATCTGTCAGAGTATCTTTAGTTAAAAAAGATGCCTTTTCATAAGTTCCCCCTTTTTGTTTTGATATCTCCTTATCCTTAATCATCTCCTCAAAACTTCCGCCACACTATAACAGTATTTAGCAAAAGGGACCTTGATTGGGACTTTGCACCTCGGGCATTCTGAAATGAGCTCTACCCCGCAATAAGGGCAGAATTTATCCCCCTCTTTTCCCAAATAGTGGCACAAAGGACATATTTTTATCATAAATTAAAATATAAGAGATTCCATTAGAAATTCATTAAAAAAGCAAACCCTTGAGACTCAAGGAAATGATAGAATCAGGAGTAAGTATAGGGTCTTCTTTACTATAGTGAATTGGAAGAAATTTTTTTATAAAGTCTTTCGGTTTCTGGTTCAGGGTCTATCTTCAATTCTCTCTTTAGTATTTCTTTAAGTCGAATATAATGCTTTACTGCACCACTTCTATCTCCTTGTTGGTAAAGGGATTCCATTATCAACCTATGAGCCGGCTCAAAAGTTGAATCAATCTGTAATATTTTATGAGCCTTTGTAAGGACTTCTCTCCATTCCAACCTCTCCTTTGATACAGAAGCAAGCCAGAGAAGCAGTTCCTTTATCTTTTCTCTCAATACTATCTGTTCATCATCTATGGGCAGGAGATACATCTCAGGTAGGAAATCTCCCTTGTAGAGTTTAACCGCCCTATTTGCTATATCTTCGGCAAGATGAGATTTACCCTGAGATTTGAAAAAGGAGAACTCCTCATAGAGTTTATTAAATTCTAAATAGTCTATCCAAACCTTTTCCGTATTCAATTTACAAAAGGACCCGTCACATATTATTCTTTCCTCTCCCAATACCTTCCTTAAATAGGAGAAATTTACACGAAAGTTATTCTTTGCCTCCTTTGGTCCCATCTTAGGCCAAAGAAAAGAGGAGAGAATCTCTCTGGTTACACCCCTTTTTTGAGATAAGACCAGCAAGAGTCCTAAGAGTTCCTTTGTTTTCCTTGACCCTGCTATTTTTTTAGAAGCCGATTCAGGATATTCTATAGAAAGCCCACCAAAAGTAAAGATTTTAAGCTTCTCCTCTCTTCCCTTATCCTTTAGTGAATCTTTAATAAATCGATAAGACTTCGGGAAATTTTTACTATCAATCTTTAAGGATATTTCTCTCATCCACTGGAATAATCCCATATCTTTTAGGTATTTTAATCCCCCAAGCAGGATTGAGTCTCTCCTTTTTCCTCTCCACTCCCTTCCAAACTTCACAAGGAGCTCGGCAAGATAGAGGAAAGCTCCCCCTTCAAGAATGCTTTTTGCCTTCTCAAAACTCTCTAAGGCATCCTTATTATGTCTCCTCTTTATAGAATAGAGGGCATACTGGGTTAATGTCTTAGCCTGATGTAGTCTCAGACTTTTCTCCTTAGAGATATTCAATGCAGAATTGAGGGACTTATAAGCCTCATCCAGATTATCCTCTTCCATTGAAAGCATAGCCCGAGCAAGCAGAAACTCTACCCGGTATCTGGGATTGAGTGATTCTAATCTGAAAGGAGATAGATTCTCCAATTCCCTTTTTGCCTCCCTTATTCTATTCTGTTCAAGATAGATATTGAACCATTTCAGTCCTGCCTCAAAGATATATTGTGTAATGTTATTACGTTCTGCCAGGGTTCTAAACTGTTTAGCATGATACTCAGCAAGCTCAAAGTTTCTCTTTAAGAGTGCACAGGAGGCTAAAAAGCTATGAGCATAGGCGAGACTGTATTCATTCCCTAAATCATAGGCAATCTCTAAATCCTTCTTTGCATATTCTATCGCTTCATTTATTTCTCCCATCTCTCTTGATACCAGACTGAGATTGGCATAAGCATAAGTCAGAAGGTCTTTATCTCCTATATTCTGAGCTATTCTATAGGCAGACTTAAAGTAATTCTTAGAAGTCTTTAAATCTCCAGAGAGACGGGCTATGGCACCCAATAGTAAAAGGGGGAAGAATCTTCCTATAGGGGAGATTTTGGGGTCAATGTCTTGAATAAGTCTCTCTGCCTTCTCCTTTGCCTCTCTGTATTCTCCCTGTCTAAAAGCCAGGACACATTCAAGATACCTCAGTCTCCATTCTTCTATCTTCTCTCCCTGTTTAAGGATACTAAAACCATCCCTTAACATCTCTCTTGCCTCCTGAAACATAAACCTGTCGACAAGATATTTCCCATAGATATTACATAGGTCAAGAGTCTCCTTCTCAAGACCCTCGGCTTTTAAATTTTTAATTAATTGCTTGATAGAATCAAAATCTGGAGGTTCCTCACTAAATTTATCTACAATAGTAAGAAGTTCCACATCAATCTTAAGCTCCTCTCTTTTTGGAATAGTGGGTATATGAGATACAATCTCCTTAGCCAGTTTTAGATACCTCCTCTCCTGTCTCCACTTTTTCTGATTGCGAAATAGTAAAGAAGCTTTTTTAAGAAAATCAAAGAGTTCCTCTGTATACTCTTCAGGAAGAAGGTCCTGAGTCTTATGAAAGGCGATATCTTCTACCCTCTCAGGTGTGACTCTCTTTATGATTTCAGCCATCTTGCGGTGGAGGCTTCGCCTCTCCTCCCTATCCATACTCTCTATCACTACTTCTCTTATAAGAGGATGATAAAAACTATAATCTCTCTCCTGTCCCTCCTCCAATATATCCTTTAATGTTAGGAGATGAAGGGTATTCAGGAGCTTTCTATTTGAAAAATCTTTAAGCAACTCCTTTATCTCCCTTATAGAAAAATCCTGTCCGATAATAGAGGCGGCTTTCAAAGTTTTAAGTTCATCTTGGTCTAATTCTCTAATTTTACTCTGAACAAAACTTACCACATTCTCTGGTAAAGGAAAGTCCTGATAGTGCTTTTCGATTTCCCATCCATTTTTCTTACAAAATATAAGGTCCTTACTTAATAAGGACTTTATTATCCCTTCCAAGAAGAAAGGGTTACCTTTTGTTATCCTGAATAACCAGTTTAAAAAGGGTTCGGGAAATTCATAGTTGAATAATCCTTTTAGAATAGCTTTTACTGCTTTATAAGAGAGGGGTTTAAGGCGAATATGGTGAGTAAATTTTTGCAATAAGACCCTTGCTAAGAAATTCTTCTTTTCTTCCTCCCTTTTGCTCAGAACCAGCAAAATAGGCATATCCTCAAGTCTCAGGCATAGATATTCAATAAATCTAAGGGCTTCCCTACTTAACCACTGGACATCATCTATAATTATTACCAAAGGATAAAACCTGGAAAGATTACTCAAAAATTTAAAGAGAAAAATGAAAGTTTTCTCAGGACTGGCATCTTCTGACTTAGAGACCTCAAAGGGATAATAATCAAGGAGTTCAGGACTCAAATTGGAAAGGACAGAAAGCATCTCAGGTGATATATACTTTATTATCCTTTGACTCCGATTATCCAATTTTGAGAAGAAATTGGTAAGCATAATGCCAAAAGGTTCTAAGGGTTTCATACCTTCTACACCCTTTCCGTAGAGAATCTGGAAAGGTAGATATTCAGCAGTATTTCTAAATTCTCTCAAAAGCCTTGTCTTCCCGATACCTGCCCTTCCTTCTATGATTATACACCTTCCCTGATATCTTAAGGTTTCCTGAAGTGCATTCTTCAAGAATTCAATCTCTTTTTCCCTTCCTTTAAAGGGAAGAGTGATGGCAGTATTTTCAATTCTCAAGAGACCCCCTCTCAGGATGCATATATAAAAGATAGTCTATTCTTTTATATTATCTTTTTGCCTTCACTACCTTCCCTGTCTTATCTCTTATCCTATAGAAATAGACGCCTGGTTTAAGTTCTGCGCCAAAAATAATTTTGCCATCCTTATTAGAATCATAGAACTCTCTCAGAAGTCTCCCTTCTACATTATACACTTTCATTCTCTCTCCCTCTGATAGGTAGAATATTGCTTGCTTTGAGAAGATGGAAGGGTTAATCTTTGCTACCTTATCTTTCTCCTCTACCCCTGTCTTAAAAGAGAGGACTTGCTGCAATCTATTATCCCCTTCATTCTGTTCCCCTTCCACAGAGAAGAATATTTTCAATTCGTAGGCTATATCAGGTTCTTTATCTACAAGCCAGTCTTTAAATAGGACTTGGGTAGTTTCATCTGGATAGAGGGAATCAATTTTTACAGTATCTCCATAAACATCAGCATATCCATCATAAATTACACAACTCACGGTAGCGTCCATTATGGGCAAAGCCCCGAGATTCTTTAGGGTTGCTATCGGTTTATAAGTCTGATTAAGCTCAACATCCTTTGGTGAATCAAGACTCAAGACAGCTCCATCTATATCAAATCTTGAAGAGAGAAGCCTTACTCTGTCAAATTTAACCGATTGTCCATAAAGGAAAGGTCCTGTAGGGTCTGCATAGCCATTTGCAAAGAGGATAATCTTATAGAGGGAATCACTCTCAGGCAGATTATGCTGTCTCCATAACTCATAAATGCTTTTTTCGCTCTTCCATAAGGTCCAGGTATCCCTTATCCCGATATTTAGAAATTCCAGAATGTTATCGTTCTTGCTTATCAGCTTAACACCCCATCTATAAGGACCATCTGTTTGGGTCTGTACCCATATTATATAAAAGCTCAGGTTATTTTCTATATCAAAATCCTTCATTACTCTTGGAATGAATTCTTGAATCAACTGGGCACCACCGCTATAGAAAGGGTCTTCAGATGTACCTGTCCCACCAGTTCCTCCCATCACATAACCCACATAATCTGAATCAGGTGCATCCTCAGAAAAGAGATGTCTTGACCCTTTAGCTGCCTGTGTATCAGGCATTATGAAAACCCTCCATACCTCAGAATCCTGTTCAAAGGAGGCGTCTCTTATAACATTATATTGGGCATAAGTTATTAAAAAACCCAAGCCAAGAGTTATAATAAAATCCTTCATCCTACCCCCTTTCAGAAAGTATAAGGCAGATTTCTCCCTTGTCAATCCCTTTGGCATTCTCTAAAAAACCAAGGGGTTGACAAAATGGAAAGAATTATTAAGATAGGCTCAGGATAGGGTAGATATGGATAGGGATAGGAAGATATTATCAGCTCCTCTTGATATTACTCTGGAGCTGACAGGTAGATGTAATCTCCGTTGTAAACATTGCCTCTCCCAGGATAGCTGGGAGGGGGATGGAGAACTTTCTACCTCAGAATGGCTCCAATTGATAGAGGAGCTAAGAGAGATTAAAGTCTTCTCTCTCTTCTTATCAGGAGGAGAACCCCTTTTAAGGGAGGATTTCTTCATCATTATGGATGCTCTATCCAAATTTCCTATCAATGTGAGAATAGGAACAAATGCTACCCTAATTGATAATGGGATGGCTAAGAGGCTTAAAAAATACAGAGCCTCTATACAAGTTAGCCTTGATGGAGCTTCTCCAGAGACTCATAATGCAATGAGAGGGGAAGGGAGTTTTGAAAGGGCTATGGAAGGGATAACCGCTTTGAAGAGGGAAGCCATCCCTTTCAGCCTCTCTGCCATCATTACAAGACTGAATTACCAGGATACTGAGAAGATAGTAAAACTGGGAAAGATGATAGGGGCAAAATCTGTTAAGCTTGGACATCCTGTATTCATAGGGATGGCATGGAGAGAGAGGAGAAGACTGATTCTTTCTCCAGAAGAACATAGGGAGGCGTTGAGAATGGTAAAGAGGCTTGTAAGGGAGGGTGATGGTTATGTGCAAGGAAGCTATCCTACTCTCCTCAATATGTTAAAAGATATAGGAGAGAGCGATGGGCTTTCTACCCTTATAATACCCCCTTGTGGTGCAGGAACAACAAAGCTTACTATAAAAGCAGATGGGACGGTCATCCCTTGTGAGCAGATAAGAGATGTAGAATTGGGAAATATAAGAGAGGAGGGTTTGAGAGAGATATGGCATAATAGTCCATATCTAAAACCCTTCAGAGAACCCATCTCTGTTCCCTTGGATTCTATCCCTGAGTGTAGAGGGTGTCCCTATATAAGGGTCTGCTTTGGAAATTCCAGATGCACCCTGAGAGCGAAAATAGAAAATAGAAGTCTTTACTGTCTTATCCCAGATAGAGATGGAGGATTTTTGGATGAATTCATTAAATAAAAGAAACTTCCCGCTCTCTACCCTTTATCTATATCTTACAGGCTCCTGTAATCTCAACTGCCGCCATTGCTGGATAGACCCAAAATTTAGAGAATCTACAAAGGATATTAGCTATAATGAGATAGAGTCTATTGTAAGGGAGGCAATCCCATTGGGATTGAAGGGGGTGAAGATAACAGGAGGTGAACCTCTGCTCCATCCAGAGATTATAAAGGTTATTTATGGCTTACATTCCTTAAATATGAGGATAGGGATAGAGACAAATGGAACCCTCCTCTCTAAGGAGATAGTCAAAGCCTTTAAGAGAACAAAGACCTTTGTGGCTGTCTCCCTTGATGGTCCATCCCCAGAGGTGAATGATTATATAAGAGGTGTTAGGGGAGCTTTTGATAAGACTCTCAAAGGGATAAGACTCTTGAGAAGAGAGGGTGTAAACTTCCAGATAATTACCTGCCTTTACAAGGGGAATAGAGAGAATCTTAAAGAGATGATAGAATTTGCAAGGGATTTAGGAGCTTCATCCTTAAAAATAAACCCCATATTACCTATATCCAGAGCAGAGAGGATGGATGGAGAGCTCCTTACAACTTTAGAAATCATCAATTTACATAGAGAATTTGAAGAGGAGATTATGAGGATGGAAAGACCAAAGGTTATCTTTGATATCCCAATAGCCTTTAAATCTCTTAAAGAGATTAAGAGGGATGGTTCTGGAACCTGCGGGATTCTGAATATATTGGGTGTGCTTCATGATGGAACAGCTGCCCTGTGTGGTATTGGAGAACATATAGAAGAGATGAAGTTTGGAAATATTCTCAAGATAGGGATAAGGGAGATATGGGAGGAGAATGAGACTCTAAATCTCTTAAGGGATTCCCTTCCTAAAAATCTAAAGGGTATATGTGGGGATTGTATATTCAAAAATTACTGCCTTGGTAAATGCAGGGCTCAGGTCTTTTATGAAAAGAGAGACCTACTGGCTCCCTTCTCCTTCTGTCAGGAGGCTTATGATTTGGGACTCTTTCCTGAGTTGAGACTCTGGACCAATAGAGAGAGGGTAGAATTAGCCATAGATGAAAAAGGTCTTTTTGCGGGGTAGGAGTATGTACCCTTTTCTTAAAGAGGGTGATATCTTATGGGTGAAGAGGGGTTCTTTAAGGGAGATAAAGAGAGGGAGTATAATTGTATATAGGAGGGATGGGAGGAGCATCGCCCATAGGGTTATTAAAATCCTCTATGGTTCTAAAGGAAGGATATTTATTACCAAAGGAGACAACTCCTCCATTCCAGATGACCCTGTCTATCCCTGGGAGGTAGTGGGTAGAGTAGTAATGAGGTTGAGAAAAGGAACCTTTATCCATATTACCAGAGAGAGAGAATTTATATCTATGATTTTGAGTGGGATAATCTTTAGAATAAAGGGGCTATTATCACCTATATTAACCTTTGGTATAACCCTCCTCTCTCCATTTCTTCACTTTCGCATGATGTCTCTCCATAATAATGAACGCTTTATTGCAGTAGTTAATGGAAGAGTGATAGGGTCTGTAGAGAAAGGAGGTATATGGATTCACCCCTTTTTCAAAAAGACAAAGACAATGAAGATGTTAACAGAAGCCATAAGGAGGAAGAGATGATAGAATATCCGATAGCAAACCCTGAGATAGTCTTTAGAGAGGAGGATGGAGAAGCCCTTCTCTTTGACCCAAAGACAGGGGAGATAAAACTCTTGAATAAGACGGGCAGTCTTATCTATAAGCTCTGTGATGGGAGGCATAAAAGAGAGGATATGGTAAAGGAGATAATAGAGAACTTTGAGATAGAGGATGAGAAGAGAGTGAGGAGTGACCTGGATAAATTCTTAAAAGAGCTCCAGGATAAGGG
>CAZWJY010000066.1:7436-9180 GCA_964634335.1 uncultured bacterium | reverse complement strand
GGCTGCTTTGTTTGTATATAGCCCTGCTATGAAGCTTACCCCTATAAAAATTCTGAAGTCTACCCTCCCCTTGGCAAGGGCTACACTTAGAATATAGATGCCAAAGGCTATAAAGATGGCATAGGGCAGTTTTGGATAGAAATGGGTAAGGTCTACATCCTTTAGGAAAGCCTCAAAGGGATACCCTTTCTCTTTCTCCTTTTTCGTATGGTAATTCTTTATGGTATATCCAAAGACAAATGCACTATGCCCTATAACTGCATATACTATAATGTAGATGAGGGTCTTCCAGTCAAGAAGGGATATCTGGGACTCCGGGAATTTCAGTATCACAGCCAAGATGATAGAACCCATCCCTAAGCCAAAGGCTATCCAGAGAATCAATCTGTTTCTTTTCAAAAAATCTCTCTCCATCTTACCCCCTTTCCCAATGTTTTTCGGATATTCATTCCTTCTTTTTAATCTTAGCCAGTTTCTCCTCAGCTATCTGTAGATAGAATTTTACATTTTCAAACTCAGGGTCTACCTCTACTATCT
This sequence comes from uncultured bacterium, assembly GCA_964634335.1. Lineage (GTDB taxonomy): Bacteria > Hydrothermota > Tepidihabitantia > CAYHGV01 > CAZWJY01 > CAZWJY01. The sequence goes on along the minus strand of CAZWJY010000066.1, from coordinate 8,643 downwards.
CTCTCCATAGTCTTACAGCAGTCTCTAAGTCATTCTGGAGATAGGCTGTGGTAGCCCGCATATACTTATTCTCCAGTTCTTTTCTGCTTATCTTCTTTCTTGCCTTTATCTTCCTTAGGTAGGCTCTTGCTTGAGAATTGTGAGGGTTTATCGCAATTACCTTTTCAAACTCTTCCTTGGATTGAGAGAGTTTGCCCTTTTGAAATAACTCTACCCCTTTCTGGAAATACTCCCTCTCTTTCGCCTGGAGCAGAGACTTTATCTCTCTTATCTTTTTTAACGCTATCATATTTTCGGGCTCCAATTCTTTGACCCTCTCATACTTTGAAAGGGATAGTTTATACTGCTTTTGAGAAAAGAGTAGGGATGCTTCACTTAGTAGGGAGTCTACCTTCTCCTTTCTCTTAACCTTTGCCAGGGTAATTGCCTGAGAAAGCTCCTCTTGCCCGATAGGAGAACCTAACATACCCCTCCAGATATCTTCAGCTTTCTTATATTCTCCTTTAACATAATAATCCAATCCTTTATCAAACTTTAGCTTATAATCTTCTTTTAAGGATTCACTTGATTTTTTAATAGCCAGTTTAAGGAAGAGTTTAGCGCTTGGATGGGTAGAATCCAAATCCAGGACTCTCTTCAATTCTCGGGCGGCTTCTATATAATTCCCTTTTTCGTAATATTCCTTTCCCAGTGTATAATGTTTCTCTATCTCCTTCTCTCTCCCCCTTTTCTTAGCTTCTCCAAGTTTCTCCAGGGCTTTCTGATTAGTTGGGTCACAGATAAGGCAGTTCTCAAAGGAGTTTATTGCCTCCTCATAGAATTCTCTCTCCAAGGCTAATACCCCTTGATGATAAAAGGATTCACTTAGAGCTTTCATCTTATTTAAGTAGAGCTCTTTTGTTACCTCTTCCTCTGATGGTCCAAAATTATAGGAGAGGGATATCCTGTGGGCTATTCCCAAGTCCGGATAGGGGAGAAGGGCATAATCTATTCCCCATCTCTCTGTTTCCATACCCATGCCTAAGGAGAAGTGGAGAGATTTATCCCTCTCCCAAATATATCCACCACGGATGGAGAAACTACCTATCTGATACTCCACCCCTGTATGGAAGTTGAGAGCACCGTATAGGTCTTTGACTATATCTATTGCCAATAATGGACCCTTTTTAAAAGGGAGATAAGAGATGCCTGCCCTTAATTTAGACTT
>CAZWJY010000066.1:0-7426 GCA_964634335.1 uncultured bacterium | reverse complement strand
CTCATAGACCAACCCACCATTTAAGGTAAGACCAAACCCGTAATAGATATCTATACCTTCCATTATACTTCCTATCCCAAGACCTATAGAAAGCTTTTCAAAAAGGGGGTATGCAAAGTTAATGCTGGTCTCTAAGTTATAGGCGCTAAAATATCCCTCAGGTTCAGGGGTAGGTCCTGTCCTCCTCTCCAATTTCCCGATGTATACCCCTTTTGCTCCTATCCCCACAATACCCTTTCCCAACCTCTTCCCCCATCCGATATACTCATATCTTGTATTCTGTAACCATTCGTTGTGAGTGAAGGTGATACCAGCCTCTCTCAGATAAGAAAGGGAAGCAGGGTTATATCCCATCCCTCTTATTCCACCTCTCATACCAGTGCCAGTTCCACCCATCCCTGTGCCTCTTGCATCTATCCCAAACTGGAGAGAGGTCATACCCATAGTCAATAAGGGATAAAGCAGAAGGATCAATCTTCTCATCTTACCACTGCGAATTTTTTCACCACCCTTTTAGTCTTATCCTTAAATTTGGCATCTATCTTAAAGAGGTATACCCCATTGAAGAAATCTGTGATGTCCACTATAAAATCCTCTGCCTTATCTACCATAACTCTTCCCTTCTCTTCCCTATGGAGGAGCTTTCCGTCGAGCGTATAGATAGAGAGCCTGACTGTATCAGCATTGGCTCTAAGGGTATAGTGGAAGTGTATATTATCTGTGGTTGCAGGGTTTGGCCATGCATAGACCCCTTTCTCCGGCATGGGGTCGAGGGCAGGAAGGATAAAGAGAGGAACACTATCCCTGGCAGAATTGCTTACCTTATCCACTGCCCAACCCACTATCCATACCCTTCCTGTATATACACCAGAGGGGATATATTTGGCTGTGAAGAGAATAGAATCTCTGGTAGTAATAGAAGCCATATCTTCTGTTTTATCATCCATTTTTACATACAGGTAGATATCTTTCAATACTCTCGGTTTTCCCTTTTTATCCTTTGCCTCTACTTTAACAGAGAGGGTATCTCCAGCATAAATGCTATCCTTTTCCGGATTGATAGAAAGAGTAAGGGTAGTATCTTTAATTACATTCACCACCAGGACATAAGGACTGCCTAAATTTCCTGAACCATCCTGAGCACGGATAAAGAGTCTTCGGATACCAGGCAAGAGATTTTCTGTAAGAAGGGTATCTACCACTTCTTCTACGGGTGAATCATAACTCCCATCCTTTGGTCTCATCATATGACCTTCTCCCTCTATTGAGTCTATGAAATATTCGACCTTTACAACATTTGATTTAGCTTCTCCTGTATCCTGAGCTGTGGCTTCAATGATAAGGGTATCTGCGCCCATAGTAGGGTTGGGGTTAGCCTCTGCTTCTGAAATGATGGGAGGGATGCTATCTTCAGCCTTTCCGGTTCTAAAAGTCCAGTCATAGGAGACAAGCCCATTCCCTGCAAAGTCTTTTATCTTTTCTGTAAGGTAGCAGCAGATCCATGCATCCTGAGGAAGAAGACCGTGAGGATAAAATACCCAATATCTTCCATCAAATCTGATACTATCTGGAAGGATAGGGGTATCTGTAGCCATATCCTTTACTACGAAGGAGTTAGAATTAATGGTTAAACTGTCTATAGGCTCTGAAAATTTTACCCTTATTTTTGCATTGGGAGAGATATCCTGCTGATTGTCTCTGGGAATAGTGCTCACTACAGAGGGATGGGTAGTATCAATTGTTAAGGAGTAGACCTCACTCCATTCACTCTCATTCTGTGCACTATCCACTGTTCTCACTCTCCAGTAGAGAGTTTCTGGAGGTAAAGTCATAGAAAATGAGGTATCCGAAGGGGTATGGGTTTCAACATCTCTAAAATTGGAGTCTGTGGCTATCTGTATTTTATAGTGGTCCACCCCAGAAAGGGTATCTCTCCCAGGATGCCAGTAGAATTCTATTCTTTGCTGGTTTGTATATAAACCGTTTGGAGGAGAGATAAGGGATGGGGGAGAGGGGGGAGTGAAGTCTATTTTATAAGGACCTTTATGCAGAGAACCTACAGCCCAGTTTCCCACACTATCCACGGCTTTTAAATGGAAATACCAAATCCCCTCAGATAAGGGTTCACTTTGTGTATTAGTATCGGGTTGGTAATTATCAATAATTGTATCAGGGTTGGTAAGGAAATTCTGGTCAAATAAGAAAGAGTATCCCATTACTCCGCTTCCCAGAAGATCTATGGCAGAATTCCATTCCATCTCAATTACAGGATTCTTAGACCATCCGTTCTCTTTATGAGAACTCCATACCTTGGTAGGATTTTGAGGAGGGCGGGAGTCCTCATAAATGGTATTTTCATAGTTAGGACTCAACCCTTTCAAACTATCCACAATCCCACTGGGCCAGAGGATTACTATATTATAGAGCTCTCCAGGGGTTCCGAATATTACCTCAGGGGCATCCTGGGAGCAGAATCCTGCCCCAGCCCTCATCTCTCTGTAGCCAACCAGACTATTATTATAGGCATTGAATAATATCAGCTTAGCTCCTATTCCATAAGAATTTGAATAGGGTTCTCCTCTCCCCCTTAGTCTGAGTTTTATATGCTTTTTCCCACTGAGATTATTCTTATAAAGCTTATTCTTTCCTTCGTTAGCCACAGCAAGGTCCAGGTCTCCGTCTCCATCATAATCAGCCCAGGCCATACCATAGCTTGAGTCTGCAACATCAAAGGGCTGGGTAGGAGACTCAAACCAGTAACCACTATGATTTCTATAAAGCTTATTGGGTTCTCCAAAATTTGAAGCCACAAGGTCCAAATATCCATCATTATCATAATCTACCCAGGAGATACTTATAGTGCTATCAGGAGATATTCCAAACGCATTAGATTTTTCAGAAAAGGAGCTACCAGAGTCATTATTATACAGTCTATTAGCATCTCCTAAGTATCCTACTGCAAGGTCAGGCCAGCCATCATTATTCCAATCTCCCCAGGCAATACTGTGACTCCCTGGATAGGAATTGATATCCAGTTCAGTAAAATAACCCCCTACATTCTTATATACCTTCACCCCCTTATCAAGATTTGCCACAGCTATGTCCAGAAGACCATCTCTATTAAAATCTGCCCAAGAGATACTATAGCTACTATCTTCTCCAAATTCACTCTCCATATCAAATTTGAAATCCTCTCTATTTTTGAGCAATCTATTCTGTCCAATACAAGCAACAGCGATATCTAAATAACCGTTGTTATCATAATCTCCAAAGGCAAGGCTCCGTGCACCGGGTATTACATAAAACAGAGAATTTGTAAATCTTCCCCCTTCATTTTTATAAATCCTAAGGGTATCTCTACTTATTACCAGAAGGTCCAGGTAGCCATTATTGTCAAGGTCTGCAAGCCCTATCCCCCAGCTTGTATCAGGAGCAAAGGAGAAGGAAAGGGAGAAATTATCCCCTCCCGTATACTGGTATAACCTATCCTCTTCTATATTGGATATTACTACATCTGGTTGGGTATCATTGTTGAAGTCTCCCCAGACAATACCCCGGGATGAGAGGTTTCCAAATCTCTCAAGACCTGTAAATGGGGAGGTATGCCCAGAACTCCAAAAGAGAAGAATGATAAAAAAAGTCAATCTCATCTTACCAAAATATATAACCAAATGGGCTTAAGTCAAGGGATAAACCTCTGTATTGACAAATCCCTTTATTTGGATAAACTCTGGTAATGGTTAAAGAGTTTAATAAGAGTAACTTCAAGACCGAAGTGCTGGAGTCTAATATCCCTGTGCTTATAGACCTCTGGGCACCCTGGTGTCCTCCCTGTAGGGTAATAGGTCCTATAATAGAGGAGATATCTGAGGAGTATAAGGATAGACTTAAGGTAGGGAAGGTAAATGTAGACCAGGAACCTGATATAGCAGCCCAGTATTCTGTTCAGGGTATACCTACTCTACTCCTATTTAAAAATGGGAAGGTAGTGGAGTCTATCATTGGAGCTGTGCCCAAGAGTTATCTTAAAGAGAAGATCGATAAGGTATTGAAGGAATAGGGGAGAGGTAGAATGGAAGAAGCATTGACCTTTGATGATGTGCTTTTAGTTCCTCAATACTCTAAGGTACTTCCTAAGGATACAGATACCTCTACAAAATTCTCTAAGAATATCTCCCTCCATATCCCTTTGGTAAGTGCAGCAATGGATACAGTGACCGAGTCTAAGATGGCTATTGCTCTTTCTCAGGCAGGAGGAATTGGAGTAATTCATAAGAATCTCAGCATAGAGGAACAGGCTAAGGAGGTTGCTATTGTAAAAAGGGCTGAGAGCGGAATGATTCTTGACCCTATTACCCTTAAACCGGAGAATACTATACAAGAGGCAATAAACCTTATGGAGCGTTTCTCTATATCTGGAGTGCTTATTGTAAATAATGAGAATAGGTTGATTGGGATTGTAACCAAGAGGGATGTCCTTTTTGAGAAAAATTTGAGTAAACCTCTCAAGTCAATAATGACTAAGGATTTAATTGTGGCTCCATTAGGAGTTACCTTAGAAAAGGCGCAAACTATCCTTAAAAAGCATAAAATAGAGAAATTGCCTATTGTAGATAGAGAGAGGAGATTGAAAGGACTTATTACAGTAAAAGATATTACAAAGAAGCTTGAACACCCTTATGCTACTGTAGACTCTTTGGGTCGTCTAAGGGTTGCCGGGGCTATAGGAGGGTCAAAGGACGCTATGGAAAGGACAGAGGCACTTATAGAGGCAGGGGTAGATGCAATAGTGATAGATACAGCCCATGCCCATTCCCAGGGAGTAATTAACCTGGCAAAGAGGATAAAAGAGAAATTTCCGGATGTAGAACTGATAGTGGGTAATGTAGGGACTAAGGAGGCAGTCCTTGAGCTTCTGAAATTGGAGATAGAAGGGATTAAAATAGGTATAGGTCCTGGTTCTATTTGCACTACCAGGGTGATTGCTGGGATTGGTGTGCCTCAAATTACAGCCATTATGGAATGCTCAAAACCTGCATCTGAGAAAGGGATCCCTATCATAGCTGATGGGGGGATAAGATTCTCTGGAGATATAGTGAAGGCTCTGGCAGCAGGTGCAGATAGCGTAATGATAGGTAACCTCTTTGCTGGAACTGAGGAGAGTCCTGGAGAGGAAGTTCTCTTAGAAGGCAGGAGATATAAGATTTATAGAGCAATGGGTTCTCTGGGAGCAATGAAGAGAGGTTCAGCAGATAGATATTTTCAAGAAGAGGCAAAGAAGTTTGTCCCTGAAGGGATAGAAGGGAGGGTCCCTTATAGGGGTAAGGTCTCAGAGGTTATATATCAACTGGTCGGAGGTTTGAGAGCAGGGCTGGGCTATTGTGGAGCAAAAACCATTAAGGAGTTGAAAAAGAAGGCAAAATTTATAAAGATTACTAAATCAGGGCTCCAGGAGAGCCATCCCCATGATGTCACCATAACAAAAGAAGCCCCAAACTATGAACTACCAGGTTCTTAACATAAAACCTTTCTAAATATTCACTTATAACCCTAACTTAATTTAAAAATTCAATAGAGGAGAATAAGTATTGATATTTTAGTAAGTTATGCAATTTATTTAAAACAAAATGAAACCACTATATATCCACTCTGCATTTCTAATCTTAGTTTACATAAGATATATTATCAGACATAGAAGGGAAGAGTTTTTTAGCGAAGTTGCCGAAGACAGGCATCCTCCAGTATCTACCCTGAAGGCTATTGACTATACCCAAGATAGCCATTATTACAAAGAATATCCAGAAGAGAATCCAGAGAAGTGTATTAAGGATAAGACCTATGACAGGGATGAACCCAAGAATGAAGGTAATGATAAGTAGAGCGATAAAACCTATTAACCATCCTATAAAGAAGGCTATCCCTTGTTTAGCATGGAACTGGGCGAACTTATTCTCTTTAAGTACCAATAAAGGGATCAGAAACAGAAGTCCTAAGTAAGAGAGCCAAGCCAATACCTTCCCCTCTTTAATACTTCTATCCTCTTCCATTTTACCCCCTTTTTAAAACCTCAACCTCTCTGCATAAACACCCAGGACAGGCATCCTCCAGTATCTCCCCATAGCTGCCTGGACTATCCCCATTACCATCAGGATAAGATAGAAGATATAGAGGATAATCCCTATCACCTTTATTATCCAGGCGATACCTATAAAGAGCAACCCGATTATAGGTATATAGCCAAATACCCCTTTAAACAGCCAGAATATGATACTTACAGCTATCCAGGTGAGTATCCAGGCAATGAAGAGAACCAATCCCTGCTTTCCATGAAATCTGGCAAATTCGTTCTCTCTCAAAAGGAAAAGCGGCAAGAGGCAGAGGATGCCCAAGTAACCTATAGCTGCTAAGATTCTTCCTTCCTGTATCTCTTCATCCATAATGATTCATATTAGTCAAATTATTGATTATGTCAAGGGTAGGAATTAGAATTCCTCTCGAATAGTCTTTATTGCCGCCAGTTCAGCCTTTGCTTGGGTAAGAGCAAAATTATTCTCTGAATACTCCTTTACAATCTTTTTATATACCTCCTCAGCCTTATAAAGGTCCCCCAGAGTCTTATAACACCTTCCAGCCCCTAAGAGGCTCAGAGGAGCCCAGGGAGATTCTTTATACTTCTCATAAACCTCTTTATAGTATCTTATAGCCTGCTGAAGGTTACCCATCTCTTCCAAGGAATTGGCTATACCCATAAGGGAAGCAGGTGCGAGAATGGAACTCTTATCCCATTTCTTATAAAAGAGCTCAAAAGCCTTCTTAGCTTCGTTAAATCGTCTGGTCTGGAAATAGATATTACCCAGATAATACCAGGACTTGATACCCAATCTTTTGGAGCGATACTTCCTTGCCAGATAGAAGAATTGCTGTTCTGCCTGGGAGAGTTTTCCTGTGGTATAGTAGCCCAGGGCTTGAGTAAATCCCAAGTCCAATTCAGGAATAGATTTCTTTGCACTCTGTATTTGAAATACTGCAACCCCTATAATTACTATTACTATCCCTACTATTAAGAGAAATCTCTTAGGGTTATGATAATAGAAAGTGGTTATTCTTGTTATCAATCTTGTAAGTTCATCCTCTTTAACAGTCTTTCTCTTTATTAACATTTCTCTCCTTTATACCCCTGGTGAGATTCGAACTCACGACCTGCGGTTTAGGAAACCGCCGCTCTATCCTACTGAGCTACAGGGGCAACTCTATTCAGAATATAGGATTTGATAGAGTTGTCAAGCCTTTCTTATGGGTATCTGAATTTCTGTGAGTAGTTCCTGTTCAGAGGAGACTGTGCCAGGACATTTGATATAAACCTCTCTTCCTGGTCCTGCCCATTCATATCCCTCTCTTTCCACCCACTGGCATATCTCTCCCCACT
>CAZWJY010000065.1:0-9207 GCA_964634335.1 uncultured bacterium | reverse complement strand
CTCCTTCATATCTGAATTGTTCGGATATGCTCCTAAATGGGAAGTATATTGGAACTGTCCGCATATACATTCCTATGCCATCCCTTTTCACTCATAAGTAGCCTGCCTGGTTATGGATAGATCTCTCTTCCTTATCCCCGCCTCCATACTCTTAAGAGTGTAAATCATATCTGGGATTTGTCAAGTCCCTTACGCACTGTTCGAGGAGATGATATCCATCTCAGGTAAATAAAATTATCTCTCCAGTCCATATTTAAGCACAGGGTCTGTAATTCTGTATTCATTGTCTATTTTTGTTATAAAACCTGCACTATAAAGATTTCTCAGTAGGGAGGAGAAGTTCTTGTCGTTTATTTTACCCTTCTCCATTTCAAGAGCTGTCTTCAATTTTTTCCATGATGCCTTCTCTACTCTCGCAAGGATTTTTGTTATTGTCTTGTATCTATCCTTTGCTTGCCATCTTAGATTCAAGAAGTGATTAAACTCTTCAATTGCAAGGGCTGATGCCTTTTCCAGAACAGAATCTACGAGATTTTTGGAGAACCTTTTCCTATTTCTTGTCTCCCATCCCAGAAAAGTGAGCCATCCTGGGATTCCGTTCAGCTTCTCTATAGCATAATCAATAAAGCCCTCTGGAGGCTCTATCCCATATTCTTTATACCCCCTTATCAAGAATTCTCTGGACTGTTCTTCTGAAAAAGGTCTAAGATTTATCTCATCAATTGCCCTTCCATATAAGGGAGCTTTGGGGTCTTTCAAGCGGAGGAAATCATCCACCACACCGATCTCTGAGCCTGTAACTATGAGCGCTACATTTTTCAGCCTATCGTATATGTATGCCATAAGCTTATCCACTCTATATTTTGCCACCCTTCTCAGTTCCTGTGCCTCATCAAAGACCAAGAAGAGCCGTTCCTTCCTCTTCTGTGCAGTTTTCTCAAGGCTATCAAAAATCTGGACCAGGTCCGGGGTAACAGCCCCTTCTCTTCTAAGCTGTATCCCACTGCCTGCTATTTGAATGCCTTCTATTTTCTTTATTATATCCAGAAATATCCTTCCAATTTCTGCGTGTTTCTCCAGAAATCTATTTATGCTGATAAACATCATTCCAAGAAATCTTTCAGTATCTATCTTACCTTCATAAGGCAGAGCCCGAAGGTCAAATACAATGGCTTTCAGCTTGAACTCATTTATGATGGTATAAACAAGGGAGGTCTTTCCTGTCCTTCGCAGTCCTTTAATTAGGATGAATGGGGAATGTTCTGTAAATTTTTTTAGCTTTCCAAGCTCCTCTTCCATATCATAGAGGTCTTTTCTATTATCCTTCGGCTGGGGGTTGAAGTAGCTCATACTTACACCTACCAGTAACTTACACCTACCAGTAACTTACAGGTGTAAGTAGATTCAAAACCCCTTTCCCTTCGTATAGCCCGAATATGCTTGACTCTTCTGAGGTTAAGCCACTCTGGAGGTCTTGTGCGATTCGCTTGATATTTGCCATCTTCTCTCATATTTCAATATTACAGTTTTTTATTATGCTGTCAAGAATCTAAAGGGGATAGCTTTTAGCCTATAGGGTTGACAGGTTTCTAATTGGGATTATACTCTTAGCTTGGACAGTTCTCTAAAAATAGTCCTACGACTGGTAATAAGGGCTCATAGGGAAACAATAAAGATTAAACTAAAAAAGGAGGTGAAATGGTATATGGGGGCATTCAGAGATTAGGTGAGAGGGTCGCTCTTTTGCTTTTTGTCTTTAGTAATGCTTCTGCATGGAGCGTGAAACTCCTTATACCCCCACCTAATCAACTTCTAATAAAGAACCTCTGGGCAATCCGGATAAGGAACGAGAGTGATAGGGATGTGTGCGTAAAGCTCAGAATAGAAGTTAAAGAACAGAAACAAGGGCTTGTCTTCAAAGCCATGAGTAATAGTTTTACTGTTTCAGCTCACTTAACAAAAAAGATAACAGCAGAGGATATAAAAGAAGAGAATGTCTGGTGGAAACCAGGATATGAGCAACAAGTAAAGAGGACAGGAAAATTCCCTCCAGGAACTTTTGTCATCTGTGTCTTTCTTTTACGATGCGATGGGAAGGAACTGGCAAGAGACTGTATTACCCATCAGGTATTTTGGATAAGAGGACCAAACCTTATCTCTCCTAAAGATAAAAGTTTGGTGAGTGAATCCAACCCTTTATTCTCATGGACGGATATCTCCCCGCCTATAACTGGTAGAACCTTTAAAATTAGAATCTGTCAAATCCTTGAAGGGCAGAGTCCTCAAGAGGCAATGGAATCTAATATAGCGTGGTTTGAAAAGGGAGGAATAACCGCAACCTCTTTGCAGTATCCCACATCAGCAAGAGCTTTTGAGAAGGGTAAGGAATATGCCTGGCAGATAATAACAATGGATAAAATGGAGGCTCTGATAGGTAGAAGTGAAATCCAGAGATTCTCTTTTGGGAAGTTCAGGGGGTTGATAAGCAGGGAGGAGGCCATCAGAATTACTATTGAACAGATTATCAAGCCAGCAAGCCTGGACCATGTGCTTGTAGCCTGGTTGGGTTATCATCCTCTAAAGAAGGGAGCCACAGTAAGACCTTATTTTGAGAAAGGGGAGCATACTATAACAAAACCTACCTGGTTTGTCTGGATAGATGATATGCCTGATGCATTCTTTGCTCATCCTACCCGTTTTGTCTATATTGATGCCACTACAGGACTCTTTGAGATTGAAGACCAGGAGTGGTGGCCTGTAGTGAATGGAAAGTCTCTCTGGATGTCAGATGAGGAGCAGGAAGACCCAAATCTGATTATTTATTCAACCTATCATAGATAGAGGGGGTGAAATGTTAAAGATATATAGATTTAAGAGGTTAATGATTCTATTAATATCCCTGGGTCTATTTGGTTTAATCTTCCCCAAGAATGTGGGCGTATTTGTGGATGGGAGTTACTCGCCGGGGAAGAGAGACTCCAGGCTGGATAAATGGATAGACAGAAAGCTATCTGATGCCGCCAGCTCATTCAAGAGATTGGACAGCGGGGCAGATACCTTCAGGGTATCTACCAAAAAGGGGTTGGAGGATAGACTGAAAGGGCTTAAATTGAAATGTGGGGATACCCTTACCATATTTATGATAGGACATGGAAAAAAGAAATCCTTTAAGTTTACAAAGGAGCGCAAGTCGGTTACCCCAAAGGAGCTCCTCAAGATGATGAAGGATTACGAGTGCTGCTCTAAAATCCAGGTAGTCATATTTGCTTGCCATAGCGGGTCTTTCATCCAACCGCTTTTTGAAGACCCTCATATCATCTCTGTTTATACCAGTTGTGGTCCAAATGAGAAGAGCCATTCAGATGAAGAGGCTCTCAGAGAAGGCAGAGGTTATAGGTATGTGGATAGAGGGGGTGACTGGATGAACGGGTTCAACCATGACCTCAGGAAAGTCAAGCCAGGAACCTCACAGGCAGATGCACTAAAGGAGGCTGCTAAAACTGCCCGAAAGAGAATGTCGCCCGGTATAGGAGCAAAACAGACCCCTCAGGGATGGCAGAGAGGAAGGGTGAAGATAAAGGCGCATGTTGAGAGGGTATATTCTGGAAAAAAGGAGATAAAGGTCCACTTTTATGAGCCCCATTATCTGCGTTGTCAGAAAAGGAATATCAGGGTGGAGAATATTCCCCAAGGTCTGAAGAGGTGCAACTGGATATCCTGCACCTGCCTGTTCGGTAAGCCAGAGGACCCGATAGTCGCTGTTGACTCCATCAAGGTTACCTCTCCACCCCAAACAGAGATACTGGCCCATATTATAAAGAGATATATAAATGGGATGAAAGTCCATATAGTTAAACCAGCATGGCTGTACTGCCGGAAGAGGGTGATCAGGGTGAAGAGCAAAAAACAGCTGGATAAAAATATAAAGGAGTGCCGCTGGATAAAGACTAAGGTAGTTATCTCAAAGCCTGATGGTCCCTTCACTACCCCTGATTCTACCACACCCATAGCCCCTGTAGAGCCGAGGTTCCGCTGCTATGCCCATGTTGAGGGTGGAATTAATTGGGGAAAGGGAACCTTCAAGGCACATATAAAAGAACCACCCTGGCTTGCCTGCAGGGAACGGAAGATAAGGTCCAAGGAAGGTCTTGAGAAACTGAAGAGAGACCTGAAGAGCTGTGTCTTTATCTATGCAGATATCACCCTGAAGGCTGATGGCACCTATGAGGCTTCTTCCATCAGGATTGCAGGAGAGTGGACCAAGGCTTTTGCGTTTGATTCTATTCCACCTATTGTAAGGATTACAGCTCCCAGGTTAAGGGAGGCAGTATCAGGTAGGATTAGAATCCAGGCTGAGGTTAGGGATAATATAGACAGAAGTCCATTGGTTGAATTTATGGTGGATGATGCCTTGATAAGTGAGGATAACAGCCCACCCTATGAATGTTTCTGGGATGTCTCAGGTGAAGAGCCTGGCACTGAGCATAACATAATGGCGAAGGCTATAGATAGGGCAGGTAATGTGGGTTACTCGGACAGGGTTATTGTCATAATAGAATCACAGAAGACCCCGGAAGATACCGTCCCACCTATGGTAGAGATTATCTCTCCTGCAGATGGCGATACGGTTTGGGGTGAAGTCCATATTGCAGTCCTGGCAGAGGATGATAGTGGTTTGGAACCATTGGTTAACTTTTTGATAGATGGAGGTATGGAGGGCACGGATAATATCCCACCTTATGAATATCTCTGGGACACCTCTGACATAGAACCAGGGAGTGTGCATACCATTATGGTAGAGGCTATAGATAAGGCTGGCAACATTAATAGAGATGAGATTACAGTGATGATAAAACCTGGCTATTAATATCTTCAGAGTCTAATACCAGCCCTTCTTGACTTTTCCTTAGAATAGGGCTATATTGAAATAATGCGCAGGGTTTATCTTGACTATATAGCTACTACCCCCCTCCACCCTGAGGTGAGGAGGGAGATGGAGCCTTATCTTGGAGAATTCTTTGGGAATCCCCAGTCCCTCCACTTCTTTGGTCAGAAGGCAAAGGAGGCAATTGAGAAGGCAAGGAGAGAAGTGGCGAATCTTATAGGAGCACACCCTGATGAGGTATACTTTACCTCCTCAGGTGCTGAGGCGAATAATTTTGTTATAAAGGGTATAGCTATGGCTCTTCAAGATAAAGGAAATCATATCATCACCTCTTCTATAGAACACCCCTCTATCCTGAATCCCTGTAAGACCCTGGAGAGGCAGGGCTTTGAGATTACAAGACTTCCTGTAGACAGATATGGGATGGTAGACCCTGAGGATGTGAGGGCTTTTATAAAGGATAATACCATTCTTGTCTCTATTATGCACGCCAATAGTGAGGTAGGGACTATACAGCCTATCAAAGAGATATCAGAGATTGTTAAAGAGAGGGGAATAGTTTTCCATACAGATGCTGTGGCAAGTGTAGGATGGGTCCCTGTAGATGTAAAAGAGCTGGGAGTGGATGGGTTGAGTCTATCTGCCCATACCTTCTATGGTCCAAAAGGTGTGGGTGCCTTATTCCTTAGAAAGGGGATAAGGATTCCTCCCCTTCTTGAGGGGGGCTCTCAGGAGAACGGTAAGAGGGCAGGGACAGAGAATGTAGCAGGGATTGTAGGGATGGGTAGAGCCTGTGAGCTTGCCAAAAAAGAGATTCCTAAGAGGATGGAATATCTTATACCCTTGAGAGATAAACTCATAAAGGGATTAAAAGATAGGATAGACCATATCTATCTAACAGGGCATCCAGAGAAGAGACTCCCCCATCATACGAGTTTCTGTGTAGAATTCATCGAGGGAGAGTCTATGCTCTTACTATTAAACGAGGAGGGGATAGCAGCTGCCTCAGGTTCTGCCTGCACTTCAAGAGCTTTAAAAGCCTCACATGTGCTCCTCTCTATGGGTATAGACCCTGCCCTTGCCCAGGGTTCTATTATCTTCTCCTTAGGAATGGAGATAGAGGATGGAGATATAGACTATCTCTTTGGGGTAATGCCAAGGGTAGTGGAGAGGCTAAGAGAGATGTCACCCCTATACGCAAAATACAGGAAGGAGGAGAATGTATAGTAAGACAGTAATGGACCACTTCCTCCATCCCAGGAATATGGGAGAGATAAAGGATGCAGATGGAATCGGAGAGGTGGGGAATCCTGTATGTGGTGATATGATGACTATGTATATAAAGGTGAAGGATGGCAGGATTTCGGATGTAAAGTTTCAGACCTTTGGATGTGGGGCTGCCATTGCTGTCTCCAGTATGATAACAGAGCTGGCTAAGGGGAAGACTATTGAGGAGGCATTGAAGATAACTAATAAAATGGTGGCATCAGAACTTGGAGGGTTACCAAAAAATAAATACCACTGCTCAAACTTAGGTGCCGATGCCCTCCATAAGGCTATTGAGGATTATTTAGAAAAGAGGAGGAGAGGTGAGAGAAGATGAGAAGTGCAGGTGTCCTTACTGCGATGCCATAATAGAGACAAAACCACTCTTCTGCACCAGATGCAAGGTAGAACTGAGATTATGTAGTAGCTGTGGCAAGGCTATCCCTAAGGATGCGGATACCTGCCCTTGGTGTGGAGAGAAACAGTAGTTCCTTCTATGATTAAATTATTGCTCGGGTTTCTGTTCTTATCTTTTTTAAATAAGGACTTCTCTTTAAAGGATGTGCTTGAGAGGGCAGGAGAGAATGGAAGAGAGGTTCAGGAATTTGTGAGAGAGGCAAAGAGAAAGGGTTACAAAGATTGGGCATACTTCCTTCTCCAGTCTATGCCTGATGTCGACCTTGTGAATCTCTGTTCAGATGATTTCATATCTTATTTCGATGCACTCAAGAAGAATAGAGAGAGGGTCCCCTGGAGAGATAGAATAGATGACTTCCTCTTCTTCTACTATGTCCTACCTTACAGGGTATCCCAGGAGCCATTGGAAGATTTTACCCAGGAGTATGCAGACTCCCTTTACGAGCTTATAAAGGATACCAGGGATATGAGGGAAGCTGTCCTGAAGATAAATGAATGGGTCTATACTCAGATGGGATACAAGCCTACTGAGAGATGGGACCAGAATGCCCTGACCACGATAAAGAGGGGATTTGGGAGATGTGAGGAGATGGCTATCCTATTTATAAAAGCCTTGAGGACTGTATGTATCCCTGCAAGGGGGGTCTATACCCCCTGGTGGCCCTTTACAAACAGCAACCATGCCTGGGTTGAGGTATGGACTGATGGGAAATGGCACTCCCTTGGAGGTGGAGAACCTACAGACCTGGATAATGCCTGGTTCGCTACCCCTTCAAAAAGGGCAGCAATTATCTTAGGGGCAACCTATGGGAGTATGGAGGGAAGAGAGATAATCTATAAAAAGAGAAAGGGATTTACCCTGATAAATGCTACACCCAATTATACTGAGACTACCCAGCTTCTGGTGAGAGTTTTGAGAGACAAAACCCCTCAGGAGAGTGCTAAGGTCTCTTTATGTGTCTATAACTACTCCTCCCTCCCTCCAGTGGGTTACAAAATTACAGATAAGGATGGAGAGGTGAGCTTTGTGGTAGGAAGGACAGACCTCTTTGTATATGCAGAAAAGGATTCTCTAAGGGGATACCTGATATATAGAGCAAAGAATAGAGAAAATGATACACTGATTTTGAATCTCAATACTAAGAATATACCCGATACCTCCTTCTGGCTCTATACTAAGAGGGTAAAGGCTAAGAGGAGAGAGCCCTCATATAGACCAAATCGAGACTCGTTAAAACTCCTGCAACAGCTCCACTTCTCTAAGATAGAACTCTTAGACTCTTCCTTAGTGGATGTGGTAAAGTCTCCTATATTAAATATCCTCTACAATGCAAAGGGGAATGGAAGAGCTCTCCTCTGTTTTTATAATCATCTTCCTGATTCGTTAAAAGATATCTTTATATCCTACTGCGATGCCCTTTCTGCAAAAGACCTGGTAGCCATAGATACATCCTGGCTATCTTCACAGCTTGAAGCATCCATAATCTCTAAGAGATATGCAAGGGAGTATGGAATCCCAGATTCCTTATACAAAAAGTATGTCCTTCCAGATAGAATCCTCTATGAGCATCTTAAAGGGTGGAGGGATTGGGTTTTAAAGAGTCTTGAGAAGCTGAGAAAAGGGGATATAGAAGAGACTGTGAGGTCTTTGGTCCTATGGACCAGGAAGCATATAAAGAAGGTAGAGAGGAGGGAATACTTTGGTCCAATGATGAACCCAAAGGATGTGCTCCTGGCAAAAAGAGCGACCAATTTAGAGAGATACCTCTTCATTACAGGGGCTCTGCGGAGTTTCGGAATTCCTGCAAGGGTGAAATGGGATTATAAAGGGTTTGAATACTGGGATGGGGAATGGAAAGGGGAGAGCTTTGAAAAGGAAGAGAAGGAGAAGGCATGGCTTGCTATTAAATTCTATGATGAGGGAAGAGATGTGACTGGAAGGATGAGATACTACTATGACTATAGCATAACCTCCTTTGATAAATACCCTGAAAGGTTGGAGCCTTCGATAGATACCCTAAAAGGATGGATAGTAGCTACCCTGAATAAGGGGAAATACTGGGTAGTTACGGGTTGGAGAAATGGTTATGGAGATGCCTATGTGAGATTGAAAAGGGTAGAGGCAAAGGGAGATACTGAATGGGTGAGGATAGAGACAGGCATTCCAGAAAAGGGGATAAGACCAGGGGATTTGATAGTCAGAGAGTATAAGGGTCTGGACCTTAAAGGGTTTGGATTGAAGAGAGAAGATATAGAGAAGGGTGATGTTTTGATAATAGTGTTTGATACCGAGAGTGAGGCATCAAAGTCCACCCTCAAAAATGCGTCTGAGGCGATTCAGGGGTTTAAAGGGAAGGTATACCTCTTTGCAGCTACGGATAACAGGGGTATGGCTAAAAGGTTTATAAAGGAGATGGGGATAAAAGGAAAGTTATATCTTATAAAGGAGGAGACCTATAAGAAGGGATGGAAGATAAAGGAGCTCCCCTCTATACTCAGACTTAAAGATGGAAGACCCATCTTCTGGATAGAGGGTCTCTTCCTCCATCTTCAAGGATTGATGGAGAGAGAGTAGGGTTATCCCATTCCCATCTGCTCTCATAACTTAAACTTGCCTACATTTATTGGGATTTTAGAAA
>CAZWJY010000064.1:0-9208 GCA_964634335.1 uncultured bacterium | reverse complement strand
GAATAGGGCACCTCTCTCTCTTAAAAAGGTCAATCATTTTTGTATAACTACCTTTTCTATTGATTCACGAAAGACATTGTAGAAGGCTACATCATTCTTATCCATATTAAAATAATATTAAAAGCAAATTTTTGGTTGTCAAGGCTAAAAATTGGAATAATAGTCTTGACTAATCCCTCAATTCCTTTATTTTGATATAATGAGAAATTTTATAATTTTGTTCTTAAACCTCTCTCTCTGGGCAGGGACTGTGAATTTTAAGGGGCATAAGCTCTCTACTATTAAGATAGGTAGGGATGAGTATGTCTCCTTAAACTCTATCGCTTCTTTATATAATGTAAAAGTATCCTATGAAAAGAGATGGGAGAGATACAGGGTAAGAGTAGATAAGAGGGAGATTATTTTTATTCCTGATAATCCTGTTGTTCTGATAAATGGAGAAGGGAAGAATTTTCCTCTCCCAGTTAAGAGAATGGGTAAGACTGTATTCATACCTGTATACTTCATAGATGATATCTTCCCTGATATACCAGAGAGACGGAGACCAAAGAAGATAAAGCTTATTGTTATAGACCCGGGACATGGTGGAAAGGACCCAGGAGCAATCAGTAGAGGAGGACTTGAGGAGAAGTTCTGTAATCTTGACATTGCAAAAAGGGTGAAAGAGAAGATAGAGAAGAGGTTAGGGATAAAGGTTGTTATGACAAGGGATAGGGATATCTTCATCCCCCTTTCAGAGAGGGCTCAGATTGCTAATAGACTCCATGCAGACCTTTTCATCTCTATTCATAATAATTCCTGCAATAACTCAAGGCTCAGGGGTATGGAGACCTACTTTTTATCTGTAGCCAGGACATCCTGGGCAAGGGCAGTAGAGGCAAGGGAGAATGCTGCTATAAGGTTTGAACTTCCTGATACGAGCTTAGCCTATCTTAGGACAGTGGATTTAATTCTCCATGATCTGGCTCAGAATGAATTTTTGAAGGAATCTGAGGACCTGGCTGCCTGTATTCAGGAAGAGACAGCACCCCTTATAAGGATTCCTAATCGGGGGCTTAATCAGGCAGGTTTCTATGTCTTAAGAGGTGCTTTTATGCCTGCTGTTCTTGTGGAGTGTGCCTTTCTCTCTAATCCTACAGAGGAAGCCCTCCTGAGGAAGGGAAGTTTTAGAGATAAGATAGCTGAGGGGATATATAGGGGAGTGAAGAGGTTTGTTAGAAATTATGAGAAGAAACTCTCAGGCAGATAGACCTATAGGTGTATTTGACTCTGGGATGGGAGGGCTAACTGTTGTGAGGTCTATTAAGAGATATCTCCCTTATGAGGACCTCATCTATTTTGGTGATACTGCAAGACTCCCTTATGGAACAAAATCGAAGGAGGTGATTACAAGATTTGCCTTCCAGGATGCAGAGTTTCTTATCTCCAGGGGTGTAAAGCTCCTTATAGTAGCCTGTCATTCTGTAAGCTCCATCGCCCTGGAGGATTTAAAGAAAGGGTTTGATATTCCTATCCTTGGGGTGATAGAGCCTGGAGCAAAAGCAGTTGTTAAGGCGACAAGGAATAGGAAGATAGGGGTTATTGGGACCTATGCTACCATCTCATCTGGTGCTTATGAGCGGGCTATAAAGAGATTTAGAAGGGATGTGGAGATTATTGCCAAACCTACTCCTCTATTTGTTCCCCTTGTAGAAGAGGGATGGATTGATAATGAGATTACTTACCAGACTGCCCTCTTCTATCTCTCCCCTTTAAGGGAGGATGGTATAGATACATTGCTTCTCGGATGCACCCACTATCCCCTTATAAAAGGGGTTCTCCAGAGAGTGATGGGAGAAGGCGTAAAGATAGTGGATGCCTCAGATGAGACAGCTCTTGAGGCAAGAGAGATACTGAAGGAGAGGCATATCTTACAAAAAGAGCGCAGGGCATATTATAAATTCTATCTCTCAGACCTGGTTCCAAACTTTGCTAAGATAGGGGAGAGATTTCTGGGTAGTCCAATGGATGAGGTAATAAGGGCATCTATACCAGAATGACGAGAAGAGACGGGAGATTAAAAGACCAGGCAAGGGAGATAAGGATAGAGCTCGGTTATCTTAAATATCCTGAGGGTTCCTGCCTTATCACTGCCGGTGAGACTAAAATTATCTGTGCAGCTACTTTCCAACCCAAGCTCCCCGGTTTCCTTGTGGGTTCTGGACAGGGATGGATTACAGCAGAATACAGCCTGCTACCTGGCTCTACTAAGGAGAGGACTGTAAGGGAGGCTGTTCAGGGTAGATTGAGAGGGAGAACTCAGGAGATTAAAAGGTTTATTGGAAGAGCATTGAGGGCAGTATGTGACCTATCCCTTCTGAAGGAGAATACCATAATTATAGATTGTGATGTTATCCAGGCTGATGGCTCAACAAGGGTGCTATCTGTGACAGGTGGGTTCTGTGCCCTTGCCCAGGCTGTGGATAGACTCCTGCGACAGGGAAAGATAGAGAGGAACCCTATCTTAGAGGCTGTAGCAGGTATATCCGTGGGTATAGTAAGGGGAGAGGTTCTATTAGACCTCAATTACTTAGAGGATTCCAGTGCCTCAGTAGATGTAAACCTTGTCCTCACCGAGTCAGGGAGGGTAGTAGAGATTCAGGCTACAGCTGAAGGGGAGCCCTTTTCTAAAAAAGAGTTTGATGAGATGTTTGAGCTGGGAAGGAAGGGGATAGAGAAGGTTATAAGACTTCAGAAGAAGGTGCTCAGTGAGGCAGGAATTTAGAAGGATAGCCTCTAATAGATTGAAAGGTAAGAGGCTTGACCATTATCTCATCCTCTCAGGGATAGGTATATCCAGAAATAGGGTGAGAAGGCTTATTGGAGAAGGTAAGGTATTGGTGAATGATAGAAAGGTTAAACCGAGTTATCGGATAAAGCCTGGGGATAGAATCGTAGCCTCCTTTGAGATTGAAAAGGGTGTAGAGGTCGTTCCCCAACCTATGGATTTGAATATCGTATACGAAGACCCCTATGTAATAGTTCTGGATAAACCAAAGGGTGTGGTGGTTCATCCAGCAAGAGGGCATCCTGACCATACAATCGTGAACGGACTTCTATACCATTGCAAGAACCTCCCCTCCTCTCCAAAATCTAAGATTCGTCCAGGGGTTATTCATAGACTGGATAAGGATACCACAGGTCTCTTAGTTTTTGCTAAGACAGATGAGAGTCTGAGCTTCTTAGCCAGAGAGGTTGAGAGAAGGAATATAAGAAGAGAGTATCTGGCTATAGTATGGGGAGATATAGGTATGAAGGAGGGAGAGATTGAAGCCCCTATTGGGAGATATACCCTGGATAGAAAGAAGATGGCTGTCACACCCTTTGCCTCGAAAGAGGCTGTTACCAAATTTAAGGTATTGGAGAGATTCAAAATCGCTACTCTACTCTCTCTTTCCCTTCTCACAGGTAGGACACATCAGATAAGGGTCCATCTCCTCCATTACGGTCATCCAGTGGTAGGGGACCCTGATTATGGAGGGAGAGGCAAGGATTTTATTACCAAAAAATCTGACTTTCCTATCTATAGAGAGATTTTATCTAATATAGACCGTCAGGCATTGCATGCAGAAAGACTCGGTTTTCTCCACCCAATCACAAAGAAGTATATGGAGTTCACCTCTCCTATCCCAGAGGATATGGAGAGGGTCTTAACAATTTTAAGAGCTTATGTATCCAAAGAATTCTCTTGACAAGAGATAAAAATTTTATATCCTAAACAATGCAAGAGGTTCTTCTTTTACTATTTATCTCTGGACTTGGGGAGCCAATAGGGGATTGGAGTTCAGTAGCTTCTTATAGTAGCTATGATGAGGCTATGGTATTGGAAAAAGGAGAGGGGAAAATTGGCTTTGCATCCAGCAATTTCTGTATATTTGGGAGTAGAGAGGATACCACATCCTATGATACAAGAACTCTGGATATTCTCGGAAGACTGGGGGTGGGGAATAGTATGGATATAGGATTCAAATATACATCACCAAGGGCAGGAGTCTTGTCTATAAAGTATAATTTCCTAAAGAGGTCTTTTTTAGGTTCTTTCTCCATAGGGTTTGGATATATGAAGGCAACTCTTATGACTGAGCCAGAAAATCTTACCTATTACCTCTTTGATATATATCCGTCCTTAAAATTTCAGAAGCCCTTATCTTCTTCTATTGGGATTCTTGCTTCTTTAAATGGGATTAGCTCTTATTACATAGAGGAGGACAGATATGATAGGTTCTTCAATCATTATTTAGGGATAAATCTTGGTTTGACTCTGCGGAAGGGTAGGTTCTGTTTTATTCCAGAAGTTAACCTTTATAAAGGAATGACTTATCATTACGACTATATTAAAGGAGAAGGGAGGGAGATTCCTTCCGTTATTGTCAGTTTTGGGATAGGCTTCTTCTTCTATCCCTGATTTAGAGCTTTCATACAACCATTTCTTGACATTCTAAAATCTTGGGATAGAATCTCCTATGAGATTAGGAGAGGTTGAGCTTTTCCCTTTATCAGATGGGAGTTTCTGGCTTGATGGAGGGGCTATGTTTGGAGTGGTTCCCAAGGTATTATGGCAGCGCACCAACCCCTCTGATGATAGAAACCGTATCTGCTTAGGTCTCCATCCCCTGCTCGTAAAGACAAAGAGGGAGAATATCCTAATAGAGACAGGGATCGGGGATAAAATCCCTGATAAATTTAAAGAGATATATAAGGTGGAGAAAGAGAAGGAGCTTATCCAGTCATTAGAGGATACAGGGGTATCATCTGAGGATATAGATATAGTCATCCTCACTCACCTCCATTTTGACCACTGCGGATGGAATACAAGGAGAGCCTCTGATGGAAGGATAGTTCCTACATTTAAGAATGCCAGATACTTTATCCAAAAGGCGGAATGGGAGAGAGCATTAAATCCAGACCCCCGGTCAAAAGCGAGCTATCTAAGGGAGAATTTCCTTCCTCTTGAAGAGTATGGAAATCTCAGGCTCATCTCTGGTGATACTGAGATTACCGAGGGGATAGAGGTAATCCTTACAGGTGGTCATACTCAAGGACATCAGGTGGTTCTGATTAATAGAAGGGCTATCTACTGGGGTGACCTCATCCCTACAACTTCTCATATAAGAATTCCCTATGTGATGGGTTATGACCTCTTCCCTCTGGATACAATGAGGAGTAAGGAGAGACTCCTTGATAGAGCTATCAAGGAAAACTGGCTCTCTGTGTTTGAACACGACCCTCAAGTCTCTATAGCTCGGCTTAAGAGAGAGGGTGATAGGATAATTGCGGAAAGAGTGGAATGAATCTTAAGACTCTCTTCTCTCCGAAGTCTATTGCGGTTATCGGTGCCTCGGCAAGAGAGGATAGTGTGGGAAGGGCTGTGTTTGCCAATATTCTTCTGAGTGGATACAAGGGTATCGTCTATCCTGTTAATCCAAGGTCAAAAAGTATATTAGGGGTAAGGGCTTATCCATCAGTCTTAGAAATCCCTGACGATGTGGAACTTGCAGTTATTATCGTTCCGAGTAATGTAGTGAGTAAAGTAATTGCTGAATGTGGGAATAAAGGGGTTAAGGGAGCGGTAATTATTACAGCAGGTTTTAAGGAGATAGGGGAGAGGGGAGCAAAGCTTGAGAGGGAGGTTATAGAGACTGCAAAGAGGTTCGGGATATCTGTGATAGGTCCAAACTGTGTGGGGATTATAAATACTGACCCAGAGGTCTCTCTGAATGCCACCTTTGCCAGACCCTTTATCCCCAAATCTGGGAACATCGCCTTTATCTCTCAAAGTGGAGCCTTTGGTGTAGCTGCCTTGGAATATGCAAGGGAGAGAGATATAAAGTTGTCAAAGTTCATATCTGTAGGAAATAAGGCAGATGTGAATGAGAATGACCTTCTTGCCAGCTTAAGGGATGATGACCATACAAAGGTTATACTCCTATACTTAGAAGACCTGGTAAATCCAAGGGAATTCTTAGA
This sequence comes from uncultured bacterium, assembly GCA_964634335.1. Lineage (GTDB taxonomy): Bacteria > Hydrothermota > Tepidihabitantia > CAYHGV01 > CAZWJY01 > CAZWJY01. The sequence goes on along the minus strand of CAZWJY010000064.1, from coordinate 3,202 downwards.
ATTATCCAGAGAGATAACAGAGAAGAAGCCTATACTGGTGATAAAGTCAGGGAAGACAATTGCAGGAGCAAGAGCTGCCTCTTCCCATACAGGTGCGCTCGCTGGCTCTGATGAGGTCTATAACGCCTTCTTTACTCAGGCAGGGGTAATAAGGGTGGAAAGTTTAGAAGAGCTCTTTGATTGTGGATTAGCCTTCTCCTCTCAGCCTCCACCAAAATCAAATAGGGTAGCTATCATTACCAATGCTGGGGGACCAGGGATAGTAGCTACGGATACAATAATTAAGAACAAGGCAAGATTAGCTCCATTAAGGGAGGAGACAAAGAAGAAGCTATTGAGAGTCCTTCCTGCCACAGCATCTGTAGAGAATCCTGTAGATATTATTGGAGATGCAAAGGAAGATAGGTATGAGGCAGCTATGAGGTATGTTTTAGAGGATGACTCAGTAGATAGCGCAGTAATTATCTGCACTCCCACAGTCCTTACAGACCTCTGTGGAATTGCCAGAACCATAAGGGATATTGTTCCCAGATATGGAAAGCCCACTGCGGTATGTTTTATGGGGAGAGGGGATATTGAGAAGGCAATGGAGGTCTTAGAAGAAGCAAGAATTCCCCATTACCTATTTCCAGAAGGTGCAGCAAGGGCTATAGCAAAACTGGGTGAGTATGGATGGTGGATTCGCCGCCCTCTCACAGGGATGAAGAGATTTGAGGATGTGGATAAAGAGAGGGTGAGGACTATATTGAAAAGGGTGAGAGAGGAACATAGAAGATTCCTCCCAGAACCAGAGTCATACGAGATTCTAAAAGCCTATGGGTTTCCCCTTCCTCAGTTCTCCTTGGTAAAGAGTGAGGAAGAGTGCAGGGAGGTGGCAGAGAGGATAGGATACCCAGTGGTCCTAAAGATTGTCTCCCCGGATATTCTCCATAAGGTAGATGTGGGAGGGGTGAGATTAGGGATAGGGGATGAAGCTCAGTTAATCAATGGATATAAGGAAATTCTGGGAAGGGTAAGGGAGCAGAAACCAGAGGCAGATATCTGGGGTATACTGGTTCAAAAGATGATAGAGAAGGGTAAGGAGACCATCTTGGGAATGAAGAGGGATAGGATTTTTGGTCCTGTATTGATGTTTGGTCTTGGAGGGGTATATGTTGAGGCTATAAGGGATGTCTCTTTCAGGATTGCTCCCTTAAGAGAACTTGCAGCCCAGAGGATGGTGAGGGAGATAAGGGGCTATAAGATCCTTGAGGGTTATAGAGGAGAGCCACGGTCAGATATTAGAGAGATTGAAGAGTGTCTTAAAAGACTCTCTCAGCTTGTGGTGGACTTTTCAGAGATTGAGGAGCTTGATATAAACCCCCTTATGGTTTTAGAAGAGGGTAAGGGGGTAGTAGTTGTGGATGCAAGGATTATAATAAAGGGGGAATGATGGAGTATAAAAATCTTCTCCTCTCTATCCAGGAAGGGGTAGCGATAATAAAAATGAACCGCCCTGAGAGGCTGAATGCCCTGAATACTGAGACAATCTTAGAACTGGAAGACCTTATAGAGAGTTTGGGAAAGGATGATAATGTAAGGGTGATAATAATAACAGGTGAGGGTAAGGCTTTTGTGGCTGGTGCAGACATCGCTGAGATGAGAGATATGACCCCCTGGCAGGCAAGGGAGTTTGCAAAGAGAGGTCAGAGGGTCCTGGCAAAGATTGAAAATCTTGAAAAGCCTGTTATCGCTGCTATAAATGGCTTTGCCCTTGGTGGTGGATGTGAACTCGCCTTAGCTTGTGATATAAGAATTGCATCCCAGGATGCAAAACTCGGGCAACCAGAGGTGGGTCTGGGACTCATCCCTGGATTTGCTGGAACTCAGAGGCTATCCAGACTTTGTGGAGTAGGTGTGGCAAAGGAGCTCATCTTTTCTGGAGATATGGTGGATGCCCAGGAGTCATTGAGGATAGGGCTTGTTAATAAGGTTGTTCCAAAGGATAAGCTTATGGAAGAGGCGATGGCTCTGGCAAAGAAGATTGTCTCCAAAGGACCCTTGGCAATAAAACTCGCCAAGACTGTGATAAACCGTGGGATTGATACAAACTTCCAGACAGGAAGCTCTTATGAGACAGAAGCCTTTGGCTTTCTATTCTCTACTGAGGAGCCAAAGGAGGGTATGACTGCATTCTTAGAGAAGAGACCCCCAAAATGGGGATAGGAGGTATGATGGCATTGGAAGAGATATTAAAGGAGATGGCTTCCCATATTCCCGGGATAGCCAGCATATACTTAGTATCAGAGGAGGGGCTTTTAATGTCCCACTACTCCCCTTCTGAGCCACCCTTTGACCCTGAAGAGATTTCAGCAGAATTAGCAGGGGTGATGGCAGACTTCCAGAAGGCTGCGGAGAGGGCAAATATGGGTAAGACCATAGATGTCCTATTTACCACCTCTCAGGCTTCCTTCCTATTAAGGGCTTTGGGCGATGGGAGTTGTTTTGTAGGAGTATCTATGAAACTACCTGCAGGGCAGAATATAGGTATAGCCAGGTGGGTATTGAAGAGGTATTCAGATAAACTCTGGGAGGCGATGCCGAAATAAAAAAGGAGGAGCAATGAGTAGATTAGTCCTTCATTGGATGGGTTGTATTATATTGGCGGTATGCGTATGCACGCATATCGGGGTAGTCACCTATAATGAGGCAGATGTCAAACCCCAATCAGTAGATTTACCTCATCCTGAATATCCAGCAGAGGCTCGTGAGGCTGGTATGGAGGGGGTAGTTATAATCCGAGCACTTGTTGATACCGATGGTAAGATAGGTCAAGTTAAAATTGCCAAATCGTCAGGATATAAATTACTGGACAGTTCTGCAGTTGAAGCCTCTAAGAGAGCTATCTTTACACCTGCTTACAAGAATGGTAAATCAGTCCAGTGTTGGGTTACAATTCCATACAAATTCACTTTGACCAAGTAGAAGACTGTCGAAGTCAGGTCTCTGTCTTTCTTCCTTTGTCATTGCGAGGGACGAAGTCCTATAATGCGTAGCGTTGATGGAGCGTTGTGACATCAAATGCAGAGCATAGAGCGACTGAAAGGAGCTCAACAATCTCTTTTGAGACTGAGATTGCCACGCCCCTGTAAAATAAGGTATAGCAGCTGGTCTCACATTATTTTGAGGAGAATATACCTTTCGTTCCACTCTCCCATAAGTG
>CAZWJY010000063.1:0-9325 GCA_964634335.1 uncultured bacterium | reverse complement strand
GGGGGGGTTGACACTAAGGGGGATTCTTACTATAATTAGAGATTGAGAGGGCGAATAGCTCAGATGGTGAGAGCGTCTCCCTTACAAGGAGAAGGTCACCCGTTCAAATCGGGTTTCGCCCACTATGGGAGAAAGTGAGAGAGAGGACACGGATCAGGTCTGGACTGAGACCAAGGTTGGATGACCCCTACCTCGATTCTAAAGCCTATCCTGAGCCTACGATCTGCCCTAAGTGTGGACTGGTATATAGAGATAAGAGATGGACAAGAGACGATGCCTATTACAAGAAGGTAGAAAAGAAGGCTACCAGGCGTCTGTGTCCTGCTTGCAGAAAGATAAGAGACCATTTTGCAATGGGTGTGGTCTATCTTTCTGGCGACTTTCTGAATGGGCATAAGGAGGAGATAGTAAATTTGATGCAGAATATAGCAGAGGGGGAATTTAGATATAACCCCTTAGAAAGGATTATGGAAATGAAAGAGGATGAAAGGGGAATGGAGGTGAGAACTACTTCTGAGCACTTGGCTATGGGGATTGGTAGAGCGGTTCAACGAGCCTTTGGCGGAGAGTTGAGGTATGCCTTTAGCTATGAGGAGAAAAGGGTTAGAGTATATTGGTCCCGAAACTCTGGGACAACAAGAAAGGAGGAGTGAATGAAGATAAAACCCTTACAAGACCGTATCTTAGTAGAGAGGATAGAAGAGGAGACAAAAAAGGGAGGGATTATAATACCTGATACTGCAAAGGAGAAGCCTCAACAGGGAAAGGTAATAGCTACAGGACCCGGTAGGAGAGGAGAGGATGGGAAATATATCCCTATAGAGGTGAAGAAGGGGGACTATATACTCTTTGGGAAGTATGCAGGAACTGAGGTGAATATAGGGGATAAGGAATACCTCATTATGAGAGAGGATGATGTCCTTGCTATAATTGAAAGAAAGGAGGAGTAGATGGCAGCAAAGGAGATTAAATTTAGTGAGGAAGCTCGCCGCTCAATACTAAAGGGTGTTAAAGCCTTATCCGATGCTGTAAAAGTTACTCTGGGTCCTAAGGGAAGGAATGTGCTCTTGGAGAAGAAATGGGGGGCACCTACTATTACTAAGGATGGAGTGACGGTGGCTAAGGAGATAGAACTTGAGGATAGATTTGAGAATATGGGAGCACAGACTATAAGGGAAGTGGCTTCTAAAACCTCTGATGTAGCAGGAGATGGGACTACTACCGCTACTATCTTGGCTGAGGCTATCTTTAGAGAAGGACTTAAGGTAGTTACTGCAGGTGCTAACGCTATGGCAGTGAGAAGAGGAATAGAAAAGGCGGTGGATGCAGTGGTTAAGGAACTCAAGAAACTCTCCAGAAAGGTCACCTCAAAGACAGAGATAGCTCAGGTTGCTACTATCTCCGCCAATAATGACCCATCCATAGGTAACCTTATAGCTGATGCTATGGAGAAGGTGGGTAAGGATGGAGTGATTACTGTAGAGGAAGGAAAGACTATGGAGACCACCTTAGAGGTAGTGGAAGGGATGCAATTTGATAGGGGTTATCTCTCCCCTTACTTCATAACCAATCCTGATAAGATGGAGGCTGTATTGGAAGACCCCTATATCCTCATCTATGAGAAGAAGCTCTCCTCTATGCGAGACCTCCTTCCTCTATTGGAGAAGGTGGCTCAGAAGGGTAAACCCTTACTGGTCATTGCTGAAGAGGTAGAGGGAGAGGCACTGGCTACCTTAGTGGTGAATAAGATAAGAGGGACTCTCTCCTGTTGTGCAGTGAAGGCACCCGGTTATGGAGATAGGAGAAAGGCAATGCTTGAGGATATAGCCATCCTTACCGGTGGAAGATTTATCTCTGAGGACCTGGGTATTAAATTGGAATCTGTCCAGCTCTCTGACCTTGGAAGGGCAAAGAGGGTCAGGGTAGACAAGGAGAATACTACCATTGTGGAAGGGGCTGGTAAGAAGTCGGATATTCAGGCAAGGATATCTCAGATCAGGCTTGCTATCGAGGAGACAAAGTCTGATTATGATAGGGAGAAGCTTCAGGAGAGGCTTGCTAAACTGGCAGGTGGTGTTGCAGTGATAAATGTGGGTGCTGCTACTGAAGTGGATATGAAACAGAAGAAGGCTCTGGTTGAAGACGCCCTGCATGCTACAAGGGCTGCGGTAGAGGAAGGGATAGTCCCTGGCGGAGGAGTTGCCCTTTTAAGATGTCTGCCTGCTTTGGAGAAACTCGGTCTTTCCGGAGATGAACAGATAGGGGTAAATATTGTAAAGAGGGCTCTTGAGGAACCTATCCGCCAGCTTGCGGAGAATGCAGGGATAGATGGCTCCATAGTTTGTGAGAAGGTAAAGAATGAGGAAGGGAATATAGGGTTTAATGTAGAAACGATGAAGTATGAGGATATGATGAAGGCAGGGATTATCGACCCTACCAAGGTAACCAGGAGTGCACTCCAGAATGCTGCTGGTGTGGCTGCCTTACTTGTAACCACAGAGGCTGGGGTGGTAGAGATTCCAGAGAAGGAGAAACCACCGGCTACACCCCCAGGTGGGGGTGGAGGGTATGAGTATTAGTAGAAGGGGGTGCCTGCCCTTAGGGGGCAGGCACCCCCCTGTTTAAAGGGGTAGGTTCTTATATAAGAACCTTAGAAAATTTTATTCTAAATCTCTTTGCCTTCTCCAATATCCCCTCTTCATCAAGAGTGAGGATCTTTCTGTTTTCCATTACTACTCTGCCATTGATGATTACTGTCTCTACATCTGAACCTGAGGCTGAGTATATGAGATGAGAATAAGGGTCATAGAGGGGTAAAAGGTGAGGCTTTTTTATATCCACAATTATTATATCTGCCCTCTTCCCCTTCTCTAAGGAACCTATCTGGGCTTCCAATCCCAATACCTCTGCTCCTCCAAGGGTGAGCATCTTTACAACCTCTCTTGCCTTTAGGACTGCAGGGTTATTTGAATAGACCTTGTGGAGCAGGGCAGCACTCCTTGCCTCATCTATTAAGTCTAAGTTATTGTTGCTTGCAGCCCCATCTGTTCCCATCCCTATCTTTATTCTATGTTTTAATATCTTGGGGATGGGTGCTACCCCTGATGCAAGTTTCATATTTGACTGGGGACAGTCGACAACCCCTACCCTTCTCCTTTTTAAAATCTCTATATCTTCATCTGTGAGCCAAACAGAGTGGACAGCCATTACATTCTCATCCAATACCCCCATCTTCTCTAAATATCCTACAGGGGTGGTCCCCTCTTTCCTCTTTATCTTTGAGACTTCATTCTCAGTCTCTGAGATGTGGATATGGTATCTTAAGCCGTATCTATCAGCCAGTCTCTTTGCCTCTTTTAAGAGTCCTTTACTGCAGGTATAGATGGAATGGGGTGCCACACAGGGGATGATGAAATCATCACCAAGCCAGTCCTTTATAAATTTTTCTACCCTCTTGATACTATTCTTCGGTTCCTTTATAAAAGGGGTAGGAAAACTTAAGATTCCCTCCCCCAATATCCCTCTCACACCAGCTTCTCTAACCACTTTTGCCACCTCATCTTCAAAGAAATACATATCAGAGAAGGTAGTGGTCCCTGATTTTATTAGCTCACATACACCGAGTTGGGTTGCATTTTTTACGAATCTTCTCCTTACATATAATGCCTCAGATGGCCAGATATACTTTTTTAGCCAGTCGTTTAAAGGGAGGTCATCTGCAAGTCCCCTGAAATAGACCATAGGTAGGTGGGTATGGCAGTTTATAAAACCTGGAAGGATTATAGAATCCCTTTTGTCTATTGTCTTTTTTGCTTTATATCTCTTTTCAATCGTCTTCCTTGTATTAACTTCTATTATCCTGCCATCCTTTACAGCAACCCCTCCCTCTTTATAGTCCTTCTTATTTATACAGAGAACCCATCCTCCAAGGATTAGAAGGTCTACTTCCATTATGCTGCCTCTCTCTGGTATGCCAAAGCCCCTGCCATAGTTATGGCATTGGGCTTACATACCTTTACACACTCTCCACAACCTATGCACCTATCCCTGATTACCCTGTGTCTCTTCCCAGACTCTCCTTCTATGGCTTTAAACTGGCATACCTTCACACACTCTCCACAACCATCGCACTCAGGGGTTATTATGGCATAAGGTCTTGATGGAGCCCTATCCACAAAGGATTTTGTGGGACACTTATGCACACATATACCACAGTCTGTGCATTTCTCAAAATCCATAACCGGGAGATTCCCTTCCATCCTTAAGGCATCATAGGGGCAGACCTTTATGCATATGGTGCAACCTATACAGCCGAGTTTACAGACAGACTTCACATCCTTTCCCCTATCCTGGGAGTTGCAGGCCAAGTATACGAGCTTATCCTTGGGGATGAGTTTCAATACCCCTTTTGGACACTCATCCACGCATATTCCACAACCTGTGCACTTATCAGGGTCTATTATAGGAAGTCCATTGTTTCCCATCCTTATGGCATTGAAGGGGCATACCCTTTCACAATCTCCCAAACCTATACAGCCAAATGGACACCCCTTGTCTCCTCCATGGAGCAGGACTGCTGCCCTGCAGCTATCCACACCATCGTAGTTAAAATGTTCTGGACAGATATCCCTACCCCCCTGACAGATAAGGGTAGCTATCATAGGTTTTGTGGGTTTGACTTCCACTCCTATAATCTCTGCAATCTTCTCCCTTACCTCATTTCCAATAGCTTTGCATCCGTCTATGGATGCCTCCCCCTTAGAGAGTTTCTCTGCATACATATCACAACCAGGGAATCCGCAGGCACCGCAGTTTGCACCCGGAAGGAGTTTGCGTATCGCCTCCTCTTTTGGATTTGGTTTGACTGCCAGTTTTAGATAGGCTATACTCAGGATTATCCCCATAAGCAGGGCTATACCACCCATAGTCAAGAGGGCAGTGGTAATCATAAGGATAGACCAAATAGACCCAGAAATCCTAAGAAGGCTAAGGCAACCAGAGAGGCGGATATGAATGCGATGGGATAACCTTTGAAGGATTTAGAGATGGGTGCAAGGTCTAACCTCTCCCTTATGGCAGCAAAAAGGACTATAACAAGGGCAAATCCAAAGGCTGTCCCTACTGCAAAGACCGTAGCCTGGAGGAAGGAGTGGTGGTAGTCTATATTTAAGAAGGTAACAGCCAAGATAGCACAGTTTGTGGTGATTAAGGGTAGATATATCCCCAGGGCAGAATATAGGGTGCGCATACTCTTCTTCAAGAATATCTCCACAAACTGAACAAGAGAGGCGATTACAAAGATAAAGACTGCGGTGCGAAGGAATACAAGATTGAAAGGAAGGAGGATGAAGTGATATAAAAACCAGGTCACCCAGGCAGCTAAAATCATCACAAAGAATACTGCAGCACTCATACCCATAGCTGTGTCTATGGCAGTGGAGACACCAAAGAATGGACATAGACCTATATATCTCATCAAGAGGATATTATTAACTAAAAAGGCGGCAATAAATATCTTTCCTAAACTCATGAGGGTTTCTCCACAAACTTTACAATTAGAGCCTTAAATATACCTATAAGTAGGAATCCACCTGGTGGGAAAACCATAAAGAGGACAGGAAGGGAACGGAAACCTAAGGGCATAACAGGACTACCAAACAGGGTTCCCTTTCCAAGGATCTCCCTTATTGCACCCATAACAAATAGGACTAAGATAAAGCCAAGCCCCTTTCCCAGACCATCCAAGAAGGAGTCAAATACCCCATGATTCTTAGCAAAGGCTTCTGCTCTCCCTAAGATACCACAATTGACAACAATTAAAGGGACAAATACCCCCAGGGCTCTATAAAGGGCGGGTTGGTAGGCATGCATCACATAGTCCACAATAGTAACAAAGGTGGATATTACTGTGATATAGACAGGGATGCGCACCTGGTCTGGGATGAGCTTCCTTATAGCAGAGATTACAATATTTGATGCGATGAGGACAAAGGAGGCAGCAATCCCCATCCCTACCCCATCCCTTGCTGTAATGGATGTCGCAAGGGCAGGGCAGAGCCCTATCATTAGAACTAAGACCAGGTTCTCAGAGATGAGTCCTGATGTAAAATACCGAAGCCTTGTTCTCATTTTAGATATCTCCTATACTCCTTTAAACCCTCTCTCACCCCTTTTATAAGGGCTTTAGAGGAGATGGTAGCCCCTGTGATTGCCTCTATTCTATCTATATCTTTTATCCCTTTCCCTTTAAATCTACTTAGAAACTCTGAGGAGGTGACCTTTGTCCCTATCCCTTCTGTCTCCTTACAGGAGAGGATCTCTACCTTGGTTATTTTCCCTAAGGAGTCTACTCCTACCAATGCCTCAATAGGTGCAGAGTATCCCTGGGGAGCTATCTTAAAGATGACCCCTATCCTATTATTTAAAGAGTCATAGCCAAGCCATACCTTAGAACTCTCTCTCTCCTCAAATCTCACTGCAGGGAGGATTTTTCTTAAAGGGGGATCTTCTGGGGAGTTTTTGAGATAATGGAGGTATTTCTCCATCCCTTCTCTTATTCCATTGGTTACAGCCCTTGAGGATATAGTGGCAGCAGTAATAGCCTCTATGGTCCCTCCATCCTTTTTCAATAGAACCTCTTTTTTGGTTTTCCCTTTAAACTGGTTTCTGAACCAGGGTTCAGTAATTTTCACTCCCAATCCGGGTGTCTCCTTGAGCCCTTCTGCTGCAGAGGCTATCTTCACCCCTGTGATTCTCCCTTCTCTATCCACTCCCACGATTGTAGGGATAGGTCCTCCATAACCTCTGGGAGCCACCTTAAATACTATTCCTACTTTATTCCCCATTTTATCCAACCCTATCCAGACGGTTGAGGGTTCTATCTCTTTAAAATCCTCTGCCTGGGGCAGGGCTTGTTCAAGGCTTCGCTTGGTAGCCTCCTCCACCTGTTTATCTATCCTCTCCTTTGTTATAGAATATACCTTAGAAAGGGAGAAGGCAGAGAGGAGGCAGACGACTAAGAGGGCTATAATCATCCAGATTACTTCCCGCATATTCAGAGAGTATATCCTTTTTTGAAGGCTTGTCAACCCCTTGCCCTTTTCTGATAATTTGGTATTATAGAGTATGTTTCAGGCTCTCTTATCCCTCTTTTTGCTTCAGGTCTCTGACTGGACAGTTATGGTCTATATGTGTGCAGATAATGGGATGAATGAGCAGAGTTATAGGGATATAGCAGAGATGATGGAGATAGGGTCTAATGAGAGGGTAGAGATTCTGGTTCAACTGGATAATGCGAGATGGGACAGCAACCCAGGGGTGAAGAGATATCTAATTGAGAAGGGCTCTCTGGTTCTTTTAGAGAATTTGGGTGAGCTTGATATGGCTGACCCTTATACCCTTATAAACTTTGCCAGATTTATTAAGGACTCTTATCCTGCAAAGCACTATCTTCTCGTGCTCTGGGACCATGGCACAGGATGGAGAGACCCTTCCTCTCCTCAGAGGTCAATCATTTATGATGAGACTGATGGGAATTCTATGAGTATCCCCCAGGGTGAATTATATCAGGCTCTCTCAGGAGTAAGGGATGTTCTTGGAAGAAAGATAGATGTTTTAGGTTTTGATGGATGTGAGATGGGTATGATAGAGATTGCCTATGATATAAAGGAATTTGCTTCTATAATGTTAGCTTCTGAAGATCTCATCCCTTACGATGGATATCCCTATGATAAAATCATTAGTATTTTGAGTTCAAATCCTAAAATCTCCCCTTACGATTTTGCAGGAGATGCTGTTAGGATGTATATTCAAACCTATAAAGAGATATCCATCCCCTGCACCTTTTCTGCCATAGATTTGGAAAGGATAGAAAAGGTGGAAGAGGTGCTAAGGGATTTATGTAAAGGTTCAATTCCTAAGGATATAAGGGAGAAGGTGCAGACCTTCAGGGGAGGTCCAGAAGAGGAGAGTCCCAGTCCTAAGGATGAGGCTGTAGACCTTATAGATCTTTTAGAAAGGATAGGGTATAGGGTTCCTGATTTCGTGATAGAGTCTGGACATTTTGGTGACTGCTTCTCCTCTGCAAAAGGGGTCTCTATCTGGTTTCCCTATTACTACCTTACTTTCAAAAGGGGTTGTTCTTCTTATAGGGGTTTAAGGTTTGCCAAGAATGTGGACTGGCTCCAATTTCTCAATAGGTTTTATAAATCTGACGATATCCCTCCGAGCACCCCTTCCCTAAGTAGCTCTATGAGAGGGAATAACTATTGGCTATATTGGACAGAGGCTTTTGACCTATCAGAGGTGAGATATGAATTGAGGGAGATAAGATTAGGGGAGACAATTACACCGGTGATACTTATCGATTCTTGTGATACAGAGGAAAATTTTGAGCTTGAAGGGTTTACCATCTCTTCTAAGAATTCTCATTCGAAGGGGTTCTCTTTCTATACAGGCAGTGGGAGCAATCTTGAGAGTATATTAACCCTAAGGAAGGAACTCTCTCTACCTTATGGAGGTCTTCTATCTTTCTTTATCTTTTATAAGACTGAGGAGGGGTATAATTTTAAAAAGGATGTGATATACTTAGAGACTTCTGAAGGTGGGGCTTCTTGGACAAGGATAGACTCCTTTTATGGTTATTCTAACAATTGGGAGGAGCATAGGTATTTTATTGAGCCTGTGAGTAAGTTCTCTTTTAGGTTTGTCTATAAGACAGATAGGGATGTGAACTTGGAGGGTGGATTTATTGATGATATAGAGGTGCAGGCTTTTATAAATTCAAGGACTGTGATTTCCAATTATTCTGATACCTCCTTCTATTTTTTTAATAAACCTATGGGGGTCTATTATTATACAGTATGGGGCGTGGATGAATATGGGAATAGGGGCTCAGCATCCTCCTTATATAGAGTAGAAGTAAAGGGTTATGCTCTGCCCTATTCTATCCCCTCTCCATTCTCTGATAGTTGCTGGATATACTGCGACTTTCCTATGGATATAAAGCCCAGTGTCTATATCTATACTCTTGCTGGAGAACTTATAAGGAAATTTTCCTCTGATAAGATAGAAGGGAAGAAGCTATTCTGGGATGGGAGGAATAGATGGGGAGAAGAGGTCTCCTCAGGACTGTATCTTGTGGTAGTGAAGGGGAGGGGTTTTAGAAGAATCGGGAAGATAGCTAAGATTAGGTAAATATAACTGAAATCTATCCCTGTCATTGCGAGCCCCTGTGAAATGAAAGATAACGCTTATGGGAGAATGGGACGGAGGGTATATTCTCCTTAAAATAATGTGCGACCAACTGCTATACTCTATTTCACAG
>CAZWJY010000062.1:0-9420 GCA_964634335.1 uncultured bacterium | reverse complement strand
TGTGAATTTTCTCAGCCTTTTTGAAAAGTGGGGTATAAGGCATCTCGGGACAGAATGGAAATCTTAAGAGAAGGACAAAATATGTTATTTTAGGATGGAGAGGAAAATAGATAACCCTAAGGAGAAGTTTCATCTTAATCTTTGACCTCCTTCCTATGGCTGGTGATAGTAATAGATGCCGTTGCAGCCTTATTCGGAGACCCAGAGCCTTTGGAAATATGAGGGAGAATAGAGAGGATGCGGAGAAGATTATAGAAAGGAAATAAAAGGGGTATGAACTGGAGTGAGGGTGAGCAGTCTCTTAAAGCTCAGGTTGTTAAAAGGCATTGCGAGTCGAAGGAGAGGGCAGTGATAGCCTCTAATAAATCTGGGTAAGTTTACCTACGGGAGGGAAATAAGTAGGGTAGGGCTTGACTTAATTTGGCTTTGTAGTAAAATAATCGAAATGGCTAAGTTCATCTTTGTCTCTGGTGGGGTCGTCTCTTCCTTAGGTAAAGGGATTGTCACCGCTTCCATAGGTCTTCTACTTAAAGAGAGGGGACTCAAGGTATCTCTGCAGAAGTTCGACCCCTATATAAATGTAGACCCAGGGACAATGAACCCCTTCCAGCATGGCGAGGTTTTTGTGACAGATGATGGGGCTGAGACTGACTTAGACCTCGGACATTATGAGAGATTTATTGATGATAACTTATCTAAGGATAATAACCTCACCCAGGGTCAGATATATCAATCGGTGATTGAGAAGGAGCGGAAGGGGGTATTCTTGGGTGGAACTATCCAGGTTGTCCCTCATATCATAAATGAGATAAAGGAGAGGGTATACGGCTTGGCTGAAAAGGATAAATCTGATGTGGTAATCACCGAGATTGGAGGGACTGTGGGAGATATAGAAGGTCTCCCTTTCTTAGAAGCAGCACGCCAGGTCGGTCTTGAGAAGGGTCCTAATAATGTCCTCTATATCCATCTCACATTAGTCCCCTTTCTTAAAGCCTCCCATGAGTTTAAGACAAAACCCACTCAGCATAGTGTAAAGGAGCTAAGGGAGATAGGTATACAGCCCGATATTATTATCTGTAGAACAGAGAAGCCTCTATCCAAAGAGGCAAAGGAGAAGATTGCCCTCTTCTGTAATGTGAAGAAGGAAGCAGTGATAGAAGATGTGGATGTGGATAATATCTATGAGACACCTATCCTCTTCCATGAGCAGGATTTAGACAGGTTAATTATTAGAAGGCTCTCCTTAACAAAAGCTCATACCCCTGACCTCGGGAAGTGGAGGAGATTCTTAAGTCAGGCAAAGAGACCGAAAGGGAGGATAAGAATCGGGTTATGTGGAAAGTATATTGCAGTAAGGGATGCCTATAAGAGTGTAGTAGAGGCTCTACATCATGCAGCCATATCCAATGGGGTAGAGGTAGAGATAAAATGGGTAGAGGCAGAGGATATCACCCCTATCTTTGTGAAGAATGAGCTTGAGGGGGTGGCAGGGGTCTTAGTCCCAGGAGGGTTTGGGGTAAGAGGGATCGAGGGTAAGACAGAAGCTATAAATTATGCAAGAGAGAATAGAATCCCATTTTTGGGTCTCTGTGTAGGACTCCAGTGCGCAGTGATTGAGTTTGCAAGGAATGTATGTAAATTGAGGGGTGCAAATTCTACGGAGTTCAACCCTAAAACCAGATACCCTGTAATCGATATCCTCCCTGAACAGAAGAGGGTCCATAAAAAGGGAGGGACTATGAGACTTGGTGCCTATCCTGCTATTATTAAACAGGACTCCTTAGCTTATAGATGTTATAAAAAGACCAAGATCTCTGAACGCCATCGCCACAGATATGAGGTAAACCCAAAATACTGGTCAATCCTGGAAAAGAATGGTCTTGTAGCAAGTGGGATATCTCCAGACAGAAGACTTGTGGAGATTATTGAGCTGCCTGACCATCCCTTCTTTATAGCTACTCAATTCCACCCTGAGTTTAAGTCAAGACCCTTAAAACCTCACCCTCTGTTTTTCCATTTCATAAAGGAGAGTTATGAATACGCTTGCAGGAATTCTCTTCTTCTGGCTTAGAGTCCTCCCTTTCAGAATAAGCCTCCCTCTCTCTCAATTGATAATCCTTCTCTTTCTGCTAAGATACCGTAGAGAGATAGAGGAGAACTATAGGATATTTAATAAAAGGGACAGAAAATTCTGGATAAGGAATGGTCTGGAACTTGGAAGGAATTCTGCCCTTATGCTCCAGCTTGGGAAGAGAGATAAGGGAATCCTTGATGGGATAAGAGTCAGAGGAGAGGAGAGGCTGAGAGAGGCATATAGGAAGGGAAGAGGAGTAATTGTGGTCTCTCTACACTTTGGACCCTTTGAGGTTCTTCCCCAGCTCTTTGCCTATAAAGGCTATAAGGTGGCTATTACTGTTGACCATCAGAAGAGCAGATGGCTTGAGAAAGGGTTGGTGAGTCTGAGAAGTTATCGGGGGGTAAGACTTATTGATAGTATCCCTCAGATGATAGATGTCTTGAGAAAGGGTTTTATTCTCGGATTCCTCTTAGATAATACCCATAGGGTGGAGAAAGTCTTTAGGCATTCTCTATTCAAGGACTTTGGTGTTATAAAGACCCCTTTCATTCTCTCAAAACTCACTAAGGCTCCGATATTTCCTATGATTATCTATAAAAATTCGATAAGACCAGAGGTGGAGATAGGAGACCCTCTCAACTTTAAAGACAACCCCATCCCCTTTTTTGAACCCTTTATAAAGAGAAATCCAGAGGAGTGGGTATGGTTTGGAAAATAGCTCTCTTTATCTCTATTCTCCTTTTGAGTTGCGAAGAGAAGGTAAAGGAATTGAACTCTACACCTAATCTTCCATCAGAGGTTGTTGAGGACTTCAGATTGGACGAGACTGAACAGGGTAAGAAAGTTTATACCCTGAAAGCAGAGAAGGCTTATCTGTATAAATCTCTGCATAGGATAGATGTAAGAGAACCGAGGATTACATTCTTTGATGAAAAGGGAAAGGTCTTCTCAATCCTTACATCTAAGAAGGGCAGGATAGATACAAGAACCTATGACCTTCTGGCAAAAGGGGATGTTGTGGTAAAAACAAGGGATAGCACTACTCTATATACAGACTCCCTTATCTGGGACCAACGAAAGAGGATAATAACTACTCAGGCTTGGGTAAGGGTTAAATCCCCAACCTCTACCCTTGAAGGAGAAGGACTCGTCTCTGATGCATCACTACAAAAGATAGAGATTACTCATATAAGGGGAGAGTCACCTTATAAGTTTAAATAATGGTTGTATTAATCTTTCTCTTCAGTCTTGCCAGATTCTCTGCAGATAAGCTGGAAATTCTCCAGGGAGGGGTAAGGGTTCTCCAAGGAGATGTAAGGATAGAGGACGATGGAACCGTTATCAGGGCAGAGAATGCTACCCTGTATGAGAGAGAGGATATGGCTGTCATATCTGATGAGGTTAAAATCCATACAAAGAGGGCAGATATATTTACCGATACTGCATATTACTATTTCAAAGAACAGAAGACCCTTTTGAAAGGGAGGGTAAGGATTCACTCCGATTCGGTAGAGATTAACACCCCCCTTGTCTGGTTCTTCAATAAGGAGAATAGAGCAAAAACAGACTCCCTCATCACTATAACCGATAAAAAGGGGGTAAGGGTCTTGGGAAGGAGAGGGGTGTATGACTTTAATAAGGAGAAGGGATGGCTCTATGAGAATCCAAAACTTATTATTGAAAAGGAGAAGGTCCAGGTTACCTCTAAGGAGATGGAGATAGATAATAGAGAAGGGGTTGCCTCTGGGATAGGTGATGTGGAACTTAAATCAGAGAAGACTGCCCTTAGATGCGATACTATCCTATTCTATACCCATAAAAATACAGGAATAGCCCTGGGTAATCCATACCTGTTGGATGGAGATAATAGGGTGAAAGGGGATTCTGTCTGTTTCTTTATTAAGGATAATAGGCTTGAAAGTCTGAAAATCTCTGGTAATGTTAAGGCTATCTATTTTACATCCGAAGGGGATAGGATAGAGATTGAAGGTGGAGAGATGGGACTCTATTTTAAAGAAGAGAGACTTGATAGAATTGATATAACCAATCACTCGGTAGGTGTATTATACAGGAGGGTGGATGAAACTAAAAGGTGAGAGGCTTGTCAAGTATTATGGAAAGAGGAAGGTGGTAGCAGAGGTAGATATAGAACTCAGACCCTCTGAGATTGTTGGACTATTAGGACCGAATGGGGCAGGAAAGACTACAACCTTTGGAATGATTACAGGCTTTATAAAGCCTGATGCTGGAAGGATACTCTTTGACTCCTTAGACATTACCCATCTTCCTGTCTATAAAAGGGCAAGGCTTGGTATAGGATACCTATCTCAAGAGTCCTCTATATTTAGGAAGCTAACTGTGAGAGATAATATCCTTGCCATCCTTGAGATGAGGGGAGTGAAGAATAGAGAGGAGATAACAGAGGAACTTATGGAGAAGTTGGATATAAAGGGCATAGAGAATCACAAAGGTTATACCCTGTCAGGGGGTGAGAGGAGGAGAGTAGAACTGGCAAGGGCTTTAGCCACAAAACCCTCCTTCCTGCTCTTAGATGAACCTTTCACAGGTATTGACCCGATTGTCAGAGCAGAAATCCAGGAGATTATTAAGAGATTAAAAGGAGAGGGGCTGGGTATACTCATCACTGACCATAATGTGAGGGAGACCCTTGAGATTACTGACAGGGCATACCTTATCTATGATGCAAAGATTATAGCATCAGGCACAGCATCCTCTCTGATAAATGACCCTCTATCAAGGGAGTTATACTTAGGGGAGAAGTTTAATATATGAGGGAAAAGAAGGTAGAGCAGACCACAGAGCTGAAAATCCTCCCCCTATCGCAACTCATCGCCAACTTAAGACTCCTTACCCTTCCTACAGTGGAACTTATAGCCTTGGTAAAAGCAGAACTTGAACAGAACCCTGCCTTAGAGGAGATTACTGAAACAGAAGAGAATGTAGAGGAGAGGGTAGAAAATAAGGACGACTTTGAATTCTCTGACTTCCTTCAGGAGGGAGCCTATTCTCCAGAGGATAGATCCGAGGAGGATGTGGATGTGATAGAACTCATACCTGATACAAGAACCACCATATCCTCTGAGCTCCTCCCTACACTAAGGACTGCCCTAAACAAGGAGGAGCTCCCCATTGCAGAGTATATCCTTGGCAATCTTAATGATGACGGGTTTCTCCCTATACCTCTGGAAGAGGTTGCAGAAACATTAAATGTAAAAAAGGAGAAGGTAGAAGAGGTTATCGACCTGATTCAGAGATTAAGCCCTGGGCTTGCTGCTAAGAATGTAAGGGATTCTCTTTTGGCACAACTTAAGTATCGTGGGTTCTCCCCTAATAGCCTTGAGTATATTCTTGTAAAGAGATACTATTACAAGCTGACCAAGAAGAATATAAAAAAGGTTGCACAGGAGCTTAGAGTATCTCAGAAAAGGATAAGGGAAGCCTTAGAGAATATAAGAACACTTGACCCAAGACCTGGCAGAAAATATATATCCTCCCCTTCAAGATATGTATCCCCAGATTTTGTGGTAAGATGGAGAGGGGGAGACCTGGTATTTGCCCTTACCGATGAACCCCTTCCTAATCTGCGCATCTCTTCCCATTACAAGGAGATTGTCTCCCATCCCGAATCCTTTTCAGAAGAGGAGCGTAACTTTGCAAAGAAGAAGATTAAGAGTGCTATCTTCCTATTGAAGGGTATTGAAGAGAGGAGGACTACCCTTAAGAAGATAATGTCCTACCTCTTAGAAAAGCAGAGGGAGTTTTTTGAAAAAGGGAAGGAATTCTTAAAGCCTTTGAGTATGGTTCAGATGGCAAAGGATTTAAACCTTCACCCCTCTACTATCTCAAGGGCAATAGCAAATAAATATGTTGATACCCCTCATGGTATCTTTGATGTGAAGGAACTCTTTCCCAGAGGGATAGGGAAAAGGACGAGGAGATATATTAAAAAGAGAATAGAGAAGTTTATTACTGAAGACTCAACCCTTACAGATAAGGAGATAGCAGAGATATTAAAGAGAGAAGGACTACCTATAGCCAGAAGGACAGTGGCGAAATATAGAATAGAGATCGGTCTCCCATCAAAGAAGGTGAGGGAGAGGCTTAAGCAGAGGGGCGAGTGGTGGGGCGAATAGATTTGATATGAAAAAGAGAATAGTTCACCTATCTGACCTCCATGTGAGTGGTCCTGATTTTGTGAGGGAATTGGGGGAGAATGTGATAAGGGAAGTGAATAGTATATCTCCAGAGATTGTGATAATAACCGGAGATTTAACAAATGATGGCTACCCTCATGAGTATGAGATGGCAAAGAGATATATAGATATGATAGAGTGTAAATCAAAACTTATTGTTCCTGGAAATCACGATGCCAGAAATGTGGGGTATGAGAACTTTGAGGAGACCTTTGGAACGAGGTTCCCTGTCTTAAAGCAGGAAGACCTGATAATAGTGGGGATAGACTCAAGCGAGCCCGATTTGGATGATGGGCATATAGGAAGGGCAAACTATGAGTTCTTGAGAAGGCATTTTTCAGAGGAAGAGAAGCTGGAGATTCTTGCCCTCCATCATCATCTAATACCTATCCCTGGAACAGGGAGGGAGAGGAATATTCCAGTGGATGCAGGAGATGTTTTGAAACTCCTTGTAGACCTGAAGGTGGAGATTGTCCTATCAGGTCATAAACATATCCCCTGGAAATGGAGGCTTGAGGATACATACTTCATTACAGCAGGCACTGCTACCACAACCAGGGTAAAGGGGAAATCGGTTCAATCCTTCAATCTTATAGAGATAGAGGATAGAAGAATAGAGATAATAAGAATCTCCTCCAAGGATGGGAAGAGGCAGAGCCTCTTTAGAATAGAGAGATGATAGAATAGATGAGTTGGGAACCAAAGAGGATGAGAACCGTTCCACAGGCTATCTGAAAACCTTTGAGCAGTTTAACTGACTTAATCAGTTTCTCTGGAATGATACCCACAAGAGACCCCAATACTATGGGGGCAACTGCAGTCCCTATTCCAAACGAGAGGGCATATAGAACCCCTGAGCCTATATTCTCTGCTACACAGGCGATATAGGTAAGAACAGCTACAAGTGGCACACAGGGTGAAATACCCATAAGAAAACCTAAGAGTAGCATACTCTCCGTGCCTCTATCCAATATCCTCTCTCTCATAGTTCTGCCAATAGGTATTCTGAACCCCTTACCTAAAATGATAAGAACGCCCAGAAATATCATAAAAAGGGCTATGATAAGATAGAGATAACCCGACCTATAAGGTGGGAAGAACCTGTTGATAAAACTGAAGGCAAAGGTTGCAACCCCACCCAAGATAGCAAGAGCCAGAAGCCTACCGAGTGAAAACATCACCCCAATCTTTAAACCCGCTTGCCAGCTTCTCTTTGTGGCTCCGATATAAGGGAGGAGCAGAGGAGCAGTATAGGCAAGGCAAGGTCCCCAACCCATAGTAAAGCCTCCGATGAGTAATTTTAAAAGGTTAGAGAACACTGACTATTTTTCTAAAAAGCCTTTATCCTCTGGAGATATAAGTCTGCTTCCAATTTTTATCCTCTTACCCACACCCACAGGGATAAAATCATCTCCATATGCTTTTCTAAAGAGTTTTCTGGCAAGATTACCTGAACAATGGCAAGGGGCTACCTTCTTGACTTTTTCCCTTTTAATTCCCTCGATAATCCCTTTTATCTGCCAGGCGTTCATCCAGCATAGATGGAAACCGCCTAATACCAGATACACAGGAGCTTTAAGCATCCCCTTTGCCTTTTTGATTATATTCACAACCCCTGGATGGGCGCAGCCTGTTATTATTACCAGCCCTTTAGCTGTCTTTATTATAAGAGACTGCTCCTTTATCCAATCCCCAAGTTCTCCTGTGGAGTAGACATCCTTACAGATTTTCATAGGCTCGTGAACCTCTATCAATTTAGCGCCTGCTCTCTTTACTATCTCTTTAACAGATTGGGGAAGAGATTGAGGCATATAGACAGTGACATTAGAATTTTCCGATAAAAAGTCGGATAATCCACCGATATGGTCGTAGTGGATATGGGAGAGGACTATCACATCTATCTCATCAGGCTTAATTCCAAGCTTCCTCATATTTTCAAGGAGCACTGAACCTTCACCACCTACATCAAACATAATCCTCTTCTCTAATCCCTCTACAAGACAGGAGAAGCCCCATCTCGTCTCTAACTGCTCATTATAGGGGTTATTGTCGTAAACTATGGTAAGAGTCAAATCCTTGGGTGTTGAATAAATTCCACCCGCCTTCTCGATTTCAGGCTCATCAATATCTCTATTGCATCCCTGCAAGGCGCTTAAGATTAAGAAGAGAGAGATAAACCCTCTACTTACCTTAAAAGGCATTAACGAGATTTTTCCCATTGCACCCCCTTTCCTTTTTATAGATTATAAAAAGGATAGGAGAAGTCAAGGAATAAAATAGCTATTGACCTCTTAGATAGCTCATATCTAATACTGGAATTTACCCCTGCCATTGCGAGCCCGCTGCTATACTCCTCGCAACGACTATTATCTAATAAATATGGGCAAGTTTCAGATATTGTTTTTTCAAACTTTATGGCTCCTGTTTGCTTCACAAGTTTATTCAATTTGGACAGTCTACAAGACCCCCTTGACAAATAAGAATGGAGGACTATAATTTAATTACCAAAGGGTATGTGTTCTCTGGACAATTCGGATTGGCAGGTTAAGGAGATCAAGCTACTAAGGGCATATGGTGGATGCCTTGGCAGCCGGAGGCGATGAAGGGCGTGGCAAGCTGCGATAAGCCCGGGAGAGGTGCACACAACCTTTGACCCCGGGATGCCCGAATGGGGAAACCCGGTCCGAGTAATGTCGGACCACCCCACACCTATGGTGTGGGGGGCGAACCCGCTGAAGTGAAACATCTCAGTAAGCGGAGGAAAAGAAAACAAAAGTGATTCCCTGAGTAGTGGTGAGCGAAAGGGGAAGAGCCTAAACCGACCTGGGTGTCAAGCCCGCAGGCGTTGCCCAGGCGGGGTAGTGGGGTCTCCTCGCACCAACTGCGGTGAGGTGGAGGAGTCAGAAAACCCTTAAGATAGCCGAATGGTACTGGAAAGGCCAGCCATAGAAGGTGATAGCCCTGTAGGCGAAATCTTGAGGGTCTCCTTAGAGGAGATTCCCGAGTACCACGGGACACGGGGAATCCTGTGGGAATCTGCCAGGACCACCTGGTAAGGCTAAATACTACCGGCTGACCGATAGTGGACTAGTACCGTGAGGGAAAGGTGAAAAGAACCCCGGGAGGGGA